>CBDVCG010000017.1:0-15230 GCA_965372425.1 uncultured Anaerolineales bacterium | reverse complement strand
TGCTGTGGCATTGAAGGAGCGATCGTCGATACCACCGACGTCGGTGACCTGGCACATCTTATATTCCGCCTCAGCGGCCGGCTCTTCCGCAGGTGCGCCACAAGCTGCGAGCACAAAAGCAGTTATGAGCAACAGCGAAAACAAAGCCAACATCTTCTTCTGCATTTCTTCTTCCTCCTTAAGGAATTGTGTGAAACAGAGATACGGGTTTTTTCTTCCCAAAATCACCCCTTTCTCTCATTCGAGAGGGTTTCGGATGATGATTTGGCAGCATAAATCTCGCTTGCTATCATATCACCGTAGCGCTTCCGACGCAATAAAGTGAAAATCGGCGCACTCTAAGTATTGAATCTCTGTCTGCTCTCACCCTAGGCACCCACGTCAGGCCCCTCCAGGGAGCCATAATCCAGCACCTCCCGAGGTTGTGAACCCCGTTGAGCTGGCCCGATGATGCCCTTCTCTTCCATTTGATCCACCAATCGAGCCGAGCGTGTGTAGCCTATGCGGAGACGACGCTGGAGAAGTGAAATTGAGGCTCGCCGCATCTCACGCACGATGCGCACAGCATCATCAAAGAGTGGATCGAGATCCGAATCCCCTTCCGCTCCTTCATCCCAGAGTGGCGCCTGCGTAAGCGGCGCACCGGGGGGGATGCCCTCCGAAGGTTCAACGCCCGTCGGCTGCGTCGCTTCCCCGCCCAGGTCGGCAAATTTCCAATATCGGATTAGCCTCGCCAATTCGGTTTCTGAAACAAATGCGCCCTGCATGCGGATAGGAGCAGCCGCATCCGGCGCCTGGAAGAGCATATCCCCCCTGCCGAGCAATCGTTCAGCTCCCGGTTGATCGAGGATGACGCGGCTGTCAACCGATGAAGCCACCGCGAAAGCAATTCTCGCAGGGAAATTTGCTTTTATCAATCCGGTCACGACGTCTACAGAAGGGCGCTGTGTGGCAATCACAAGATGAATCCCGGTGGCACGAGCCAACTGTGCGAGACGTGTGATGGCACGCTCGGTCTCGTCAGGAGCAAGCATCATCAAGTCTGCCAACTCATCGATGACCACGACGATGAAGTGCATCGTCCGCCCCTCGATATGCTCCATGCGGCGGTTGAAATCATCAATATTGCGAACACCTTCTTTTGAGAACAAATGATATCTTCGATCCATCTCCCGGGAGACCCACTGCAGGGCAGGAACGACGCGATCTAGATCGACGACCACCGGGGAAAGAAGGTGAGGGATTCCGTTGTAATAGGTCAGCTCTACCCGTTTCGGATCGACCATCACAAAACGCAAATCCTGCGGTGTATTCTGCAGGAGGAGGCACGAGATAATGGCATTGACGCATACCGATTTCCCCGATCCCGTCGTGCCGGCGATGAGCAGGTGGGGCATAGCGGCCAAATCCGCGGCTACGGCATTGCCAGAAACATCCTTCCCCATGCCAATGCGCAGGGATGAAGTAATTTTTTTGTACGGAGAGGATTCCATAACATCCCGCAACGCGACCAGCGAAACTTCAATGTTCGGTACTTCAATACCGACGTAGCCCTTCCCTGGCACAGGCGCCTCGATGCGGATTGAGGGCGCCGCAAGCGCAAGTGCAAGATCATCCGCAAGGGCGGATATTTTACTTACCTTCACCTTTGTTCGTCTGCCGCCTCGGCTTTCTAAAAAATCCGGTTCAACTCCAAACTGTGTAATCACCGGTCCCCGGTTTATCTCCACCACACGAGCCGGAGCGCCGAACGAATGCAGCGTTTCTTCAATCAAGCGACCTCGCTCCCGATCGAATGTCTCATCCGCCCTCCCTACAGCCCCGGCCTCCAATATCTCTCCCAACTCAGGAAGGACCCATTCACGCGATTGTGGCGCGGTGTCTTCAAGGACAACCCGATCCCTAACCGCTTCTGGAGGTTCGGGTTTCTCTTCTTGTACGAGAATTGAGCTTGCAGTTTGAACTGTACGGGATGAGGGCGGGACAGGCTCCACCATAGGGCTCATCTTGAACTGGTTCGAGAGCAGTTCGCGCAGCCATGTTGTCCACCTAAGACCGTGCCCCAACAAATCGGGGACGGAGACCCCCAGCGTTAAGATAAGGGCGATCAAGAGCCAGGCTGTTAGGGCAACTGCGGCGCCTCCAGCACCAAGGGCATTCACGAATAACGCGAGAATTGCGGCTCCGATATAGCCGCCTCCATGCCCCTGGCTAGCTTCGAGCCTGCCGGCTTCCCACGATGAAGCACCAATAATCGCGTGAAGCAACGCCAGGCCAAGAAGGAACAGAAGTGCTGCGCCAATCCATTGCTCGAATTCGATCGCGGGCAAGCGATCGCCCAGATGTCTGAGCAGTACCCCCATACCGATGAGTAAAAAGGCCAGGGGTAAAACGAACATACCCCAACCAAAACTCTGGCGAAGAAGATCCAGCCAGGCGTTTCCCAGAGATCCACCACCTGTGGTGAGCAAGGTTAATATGGTGAGAAGTCCGAGACCAACGCTCAGCAATCCTAAGATATCAAATTTTCGTTCACGAGAGAGATAGCTGCGACCGCTTATAGCCGACCGTGTCTGACTCTTCGATGCGCCCTTTGAGGAACGAGACGAAGCTGACTTACGCCCTGTCGTCCGCTTTGAAGTTTTCCGACGTCGTCGCGATGTGATTTTTCTTTTGGCCACGGATGTCTCCTGGCGCGGCGATTATAGCATAGGGCTACATTGAAAATACGCCCGTGCTAAAATAAGTCATGCCCTCCTTGGCTCCCTCTGAACTGCTCGGTAGAGTTTTATACCTGCGCGAGGTGGAACCCGAAGTTCTTATCAATCTCGCCGGGTCTTTGCCGCGCGAGCAGTTTCAACCAAATGACATCATTTTGCACCAGGGTTCTTTTCCCGAGGCGCTGTATTTTATTCTCGATGGAGAAATTGAAGTTGAAAGGAAAAATCCAGAAGGGGAAGTAGAGAAGATCGCCACACTCTCTCCGGGTGACAGCTTCGGCGAGGAAGAACTCGTCTTCAAGCGTCCAGCCTTGCTGTCATACCGAGCCCTGGATAAGACAACTCTTCTTCTCTGGGAACGGGGTGAACTCACAAAATTCATGCAAGATCATGACGCCGCGCTGGAAGATTTACGTTTTGTCGCGCAAAGCCGGCGTCTCGCACAGAAATTGCGCTTTAGCTGGTTGTCTGAAGGCGAGCTTATCTTCGGTCTTGCACGCAAACATATCGCCGTCCTGTACCAAATGCTCACCCTTCCCCTGTTATTCTTCATTACAGGGATCGTGCTGGGATTATGGGGAAGTTCTTCTGATTCGTCCCTCCTTATATGGTTGGGCGTAGGTGCGTTCGTTGCCTCGCTGGCGCTGGGGCTATGGCAATGGAACGATTGGCGAAATGATTACTATATAGTCACGAATCGCCGCGTAGTTTGGCTTGAAAAGGTTGCTATGATATATGACAGTCGAAGAGAAGCCCCATTACATACGATCCTCTCCGTGAGCGTAGGCACAGACGTCGGTGGGAGGATGATGGGTTTTGGAGATGTTGTAGTCAGAACATACACAGGCCAGGTGATCTTCAAGGAAGTGGGAAATCCACAAACTTTTGCCGCGCTGATTGAAGAACATTGGCGTCGGACAAAAGAAAAGCGTATGACCACGGATCGCGAAGTACTGCAAGAAGCGTTGAGCAACCGTCTTGAGGGTGATGAGAACGGTGAAGATAAATCCGATGAAAGCGTGGGTTATGTTCTTCACGGCCAGGTTGATCCCGAGATCGGTCTCGATCATTGGGGATTTAAAATCCGTTTCGAGGAAGAAGGGGTCATCACTTACAGGAAACACTGGGCAGCGCTGCTCCGGAATATTGGGATCTCCTCGATGCTCATCATGCTCTTGATCGGTTTGATTGGTGCACGACTCGGCGGGCTGATCGAGATCGCGGATAAAACTTCTACCGTCGCGTGCCTCGGTCTTGGCATCATCCCGCTCATTCTGTGGTGGGTCTACAGCTATGTCGACTGGGCCAACGATATTTATCAAATTACAAATTCTCAAATTATCGATATCAACAGAAAACCACTCGCTCGCGAAGAGAGAAAAGTTGCGCCGATCGAAAATATTCTCGGAACGGAAGTGGACCGCAAAGGTATCCTGGGGTTGATGTTCAATTTTGGTGACGTGATCACCAATGTCGGAACCACGCAGTTCATCTTCAGACAGGTATTCGATCCTGTAGGAGTGCAACAGGACATCGTCAACGCGCAGGGAGTGTTATTGCAGAAAAAATTCGAGACCGAACAGCAAAGGCGACGCGATGAAATGGTAGAATTGCTCGACATCTACCACGAGAGGGTCACCCAGGAAGATCTTCCCTCCGGGGAAGAAGATGACGGACAAAATGGCTATTCGTGAAGTCGTTACTCCCCCAAATTCCACTTTGCGGGCACGTGCAAAGAAGGTTCGGTCGATCACACATGAAATTGAGGTATTGATCGATGACATGATTGAAACCATGCGCGCAGCGCCGGGCGTTGGACTGGCGGCACCTCAGGTCGATGTGAGTTCACGCGTCATCGTGATCGAGTATAGCGAGCAGAGCGAGGATCCAGACCTCACACCGGAGCCACCGAAACTGTACGTGGTTGTAAATCCCGAGATTGTACGCAAGTCCGCCAAGACGATATTTGGAAATGAGGCCTGCCTATCCATCCCAGGTTATTTCGGCGAAGTGGAACGTAGCGAAAGCGTAACCGTCAAAGGGCTGCGCCGTGATGGTAAATCTTTCCGGATAAAGGCAAAGGGGTGGTTGGCAAGAATTTTCCACCACGAGATCGATCATCTTGATGGCGTCCTCTTTATCGACCGCGCCACTCAGGTCTGGCGCATTGAAGAACAGGAAGATGTACAAGCTCCCTTAGCTGTTTAAGCGTCTACTATCCATCCATCCCGCATCATTTTCCAGCCGATTACCATCATCCAGCTGTGCTACAATCACCAACTGTCATGCTTCTGAAACACTTGTCCCTGACAAATTTTCGAAATTTCATCCGGCTTGAAAGAGATTTTTCTTCGGGCTCAACGATCCTTGCTGGATCAAACGGCCAGGGAAAAACAAGCCTGCTGGAAGCTATCTACTTCCTGACCAGCGCTACAACATACCATGCAGCCAGTGATCGTCAGTTGATTAATTTCCTCGCGCTTGAGGACGAAACACCATTTGCCCGTCTTGTAGCCGAGGTCGAAGCTTCTGGGAGGCTTCGACGGATTGAAATACGCATCATCTTGAACCCCACCGGGAAGAACGGGAACGCACGGGTAAAGAAGGAAGTACTCGTCAATGGTCTTCCAAGACGGATTCGCGAACTGGCCGGCGTATGCAACGCGGTGATGTTTCTTCCGCAGGATATGGATATCATCGAAGGCTCTCCGGGAAGCCGTCGCAAATATATCGACAGCAGTTTGAATCAAGCCGATCCAACTTATGCGGCAACCTTGTCAGAATACAACAAAGTCCTTGCTCAACGGAACGCATTACTTAAGCAAATCCAGGAACGTAAGGCTGCCGAGGATCAACTCCCTTTTTGGGATAATCAGCTTTGCGCTCTTGCGGCCGCATTGATTCGCATGAGATCCCTCGCTCTAACTGAATTAAACGACCTTGCAAAACCCATTCATGGCAAGCTTACGCGCGGCCATGAGACTCTCCAGATAAATTACAATCCATCTTACGATCCGGCAGGCAGGCAGGACGGACAACTTGGATTGCCCATAGATACGCCCCTCGAGCGCAACAACATCTCTATAGAGGATATAAAACAAGGTATGGGCGAGAAATTCCTGATGTTGCGGAGCGAAGAAATCGCCCGCGGGATGACTCTCGTCGGTCCTCATCGGGATGATTTTACTTTTCGAGCTAATGGGGTCGATCTGAGAACCTATGGTTCCCGAGGGCAGAATCGAACGGCAATCCTGGCGACCAAACTTTCTGAAATATTATGGCTCAGGAACCGAACAAAGGAGTGGCCCATCCTGCTCCTTGATGAGGTTCTGGCCGAACTCGATATCGAACGACGCGAAGCTCTTCTAGGCAGCATAGAAACAGTCGAACAGGCCATCCTTACTGGAGCAGATGTCTCCATGTTTTCATCCGCCTTTAAAGAAGAAGCGACAATTTGGCGAATTTCAGGTGGAACAATTACAACCTGAGTCTTCAGCAGAGTCATGCTTCAAAATAATCCGATCCGTATCTGCAGTTGAAACTATTCGATGGGACGTTTTGCTGGGATTCCAGGGCGGCGGGGATACCGATCCGGAGTCGCGGCCACTTTTCGCACGACTAGCAGATAGCGTGTCTCTGCAACACCCGGCAGCTCTACTTTGACGATTTGCTCCATCTTCCCACCCAGAATACGGATGGCATTCTCAGCCGAGTGCGCCTCGGCAGGTCCTGTTTCCCCCTTCTGCAAAATTGCGCATCCACCTACTTTGATGAGAGGAAGTGCATACTCTACGACCACCGGCGTAATCGCAACCGCTCGAGCAAGGGCGGTATCGTAGCTCTCTCTGTATTCGGCTTCTCTTCCGTGTGATTCCGCTCGAGATTGCTCTACGGTGACCCCCTTTAGTTTTAATTCTTTTACAACATGACGACAGAAAGACACCTTCTTCCCAATCGACTCGAGCAAGGTGAGTTGGATCTGTGGAAAGACGATCTTGAGCGGCACTCCAGGAAATCCTGCCCCTGTCCCAACATCCACTATGGCCCCGTATGGTTGAAATTGTCTGGCGAGGACACACGACAAGGAATCAAGGAAATGTTTAGTTTCAATATCCTCTTGGGAGGTTATCGCTGTGAGATTGAAGCGTTCATTCCAGACCTGAAGTTCCTCTCCATACCAGGAGAATGCTTCCACCTGTCTCTTGCTGAGCTCAATTCCCAGCGTTTCACGGGCAGCATCGCGTAAGTTTTGTATCATGATCGAGTCGACTACAAATCTGAAAAATTTAATTGAAAATTCGCACGCACTTCTCCGACATCGAGACCGCGATGATTATGTGCTCTGTATGTCTGGAATGGTTCCAACTCTTGATCCTGATCCTTTTGTCCAATGCGTAAACCAATTTGATCAAGCACACTCAGAGCGATGATACTCACGGATCGATGTACGTAGGCGCCATCTGCGACCTTGATGGCCACGCCATATGCAGGATCATCCGGACCCAACATGCCGGGAAATATGCCGATCCCCTGGAACCCTTCCGCACCGCCTTTTGACACAAGCTGCCCCTGACCAGCCCTCATAAGATGTGTATCGAAGCGACCTTCACCCGCAACCAATTCGGGATGGTTCATCATCGCTCGCACGGCAGTACCACAAGCCGCCGCACGCTCAGGAGATAAAGATGCAGGATCGGCCAATCTGGCGTATACCCAGGCTGCCGCGTGCAGCGGCACAGCGAAATTTGGAGCCGAGCAGCCATCCACACCCATAAATGGCGTCACGCCCGTCATTTCAGTTACTGCTGAAACGATCTCCTTTTGAACGGGAGATGACATTTCCAGATATGCACCTACGGGGTAGTTCATGTGTCGCGCATAAGCGAGCATGCCCGCATGCTTTCCTGAACAATTATGTCTGATTGGCGTCGGTTCCTGACCCGATCTCCCCAATTCTTCAGCTGTTGCACGGTCGAATGGTGGATGTGTGCCACATTTGAAATCCGATTCGGATAGACCAGTCTTATTTAGAATTCCTTGTGCGACACGCACATGCATATCTGTCCCCGTATGCGACGCACATACAAGCGCGATCTCTTTCTCGCTTAAATCAAATTGAGCTGACGCACCACTCTCCAGCAAAGGCAATGATTGCAGCGGCTTCGCTGTGGATCGCATGTAGGTAACCACTTGTGGATTGCCGAGACTTGCAATCAGACGACCGGACACATCTACGATTGCGACTGCAGCATGGTGAATCGATTCAACCGTATCACCTCGGACGACTTCTACAGCGGGCTCGTAGTCCAAGAGCTTCGCCCTCTCATCTTCCATATTCACAAGGTGCATCGTACTGGAAACAAAATGGTGGCCTTCTAGTCAGAAGAGATCAGCCGACTATGAAGATCTATTATGCTTGATGTCAAACGTGTATGAGCTATTTCCTCGTATACCGCAGGGAGAGCATAACTCTTAAGTAAAGCGGATGCATGTTTACGTGCAATTTCCTCGTCATCCTCCCCCCCGGTGAGGTCTTTAAGTCTTAAGGGGATCTTGCGTAAAAATCTAGCCATATTATTAATATCATCGCGCTTCACCAGACCATCTCTTGAGGAGATGATCTTATAATCTCTCAACGGTGAATGTCTCAATTCGTCCAACCCCTTCAGCCAACGATCAATATCAGCTGCACCGAAGTATGGCGGCTGCGATACCGTGACATAATCCCCGATAAAAACAGCCCGTTCGGATGGTATGAGCAGCCACATCGAACCATTTCGTGGGCCAGTGCGATGGAGGAAAGTCAGCTCTAATTCATTGAGGTAGAGGCTCATCTCGTTGCTGAATGCCAGGTCTGGCACAACCTTCTGCACACCCACGATGCGTTTAAATTGATCCGCGTCAGCACCAATAGGATGTGCCCCGCCCTTGAATGTATCCGACCACCCACGCATCTCATCCATCGTCCCGTATTGTGCAATAATGGGAATATCATAGTTCATCGCCCCAAGGACTCGATCCGGATGACTATCTAGAAAGGCCAGATAGCGTGGGCGTCCCTTCCCAGAAATGACCTCCAGCCATTCCCGCGCTTCATCTACAAGCAAAGGGGCATCCACCAGGAGCAGGCTGTCGTCGACGCTGATCAGTCCAACGTGGACCCCAACATATTCATTTTCAAGAAATACGTGCCGGGCGAGCTTCCGCATCAGAGCTCCATCATCATTTGTATGGGATTCAATTATACAGGCAGTGTGAAGGTGAATATTGATCCTTTGCCTTTTTCGCTGTCCACCCAGATGCGACCCCGATGTGCTTCGACAGCAAGACGGCAAAATGCAAGACCGAGGCCGAGACCTTTTCGCTTCGATTGTTTATCGAGCCGCGTAAATTTATCAAAAATTATCTCGCGATCTTCCGCGGATATCCCCTCCCCGCTATCGCGGACGCTGACGAATAATTCTCCCTCCTTGACCTCGGTTGATATCGCGATCTCGCCTCCACCTGGAGAATATTTCACGGCGTTATCGAGGAGATTAATGAGAACACGTCGGATCATGTCCACATCAATCTCCACTAAAGGTAGTCTGGCGGGGATGCCCATCTTGAGCATTTGCCCCTTCGCCTCTGCAGTCGGATGGACCTCTTCAACTGCCTCGGCAATTAACGCACCGATCGACGCTTGCTCCTTTGTGAGCACGGCCTTATCGGATTCGAGTCGATCTAGGTCAAGCAGCGACTCGACGAGTCTGGAAGCCCTTCGGCTGGATCGAAATGCAATCGATAAAACCGCGAGGGTTGCTTCATCCTTATCTGAGACGGAAGACTTCATCACCTCAAGACTTGAGATGATGTTCCCTATCGGTGAACGCAGATCATGAAAAATCATCGATGTCAGATCTGTACGGAGCTCGGCGAGTTCCTCTCTCTCGGCGATATCTTGAAGGATGAACTGCAAAAACGAGTCACCACCGATGGCTATCCTCTTTATATAGACAGCGACCGGAAGTGTATGCCCCCCCCGGTGCGTTGCCTTACTGTCGTAAGAAATCGTTTCGCCGGGATCAAGTTGTGAGAAATCCGCTGGGAGTACCTCATAATTGGGTTCATGAAGATCCATGATATCGCGAGCAAGAAGTTCTTCGCGAGAATAACCGAGGAACGTCTCGGCGCGAAGATTTGCATCGGTGATCACCCCATCCAGATCTGCAATCAGAATAGAGTCAATGCTATCTTCAAAAAGACTTGCGTAGCGCTGCCTCGCTTCTTGTGTCTCGGCGAACAACTGTGCATGCGCGATCGCAGTCCCTGCGAGCCCTGCGATCCCCACGAGCAATTCCATCTGTTCAGGTGCCAGGGAACCATGTTTGGGATTTATGGCTTCTAAGACCCCAATCGTGCCTCCCTGACCGTGGATAGGTGCGCAAGCCAATGCACGGGTTTCAAATCCGAGTTTCTCATCCATGGAGGTATAGAAACGCGGATCCGACTTCACATCCGTGATCAGGACGGGTTCATCATTTTCTGCGACCCAACCCGCAATGCCCTCGCCATTTTTCAATCGCATTCCTACAATTTGTTCAGCGCTCCTACCGCTCGCCACTCGAAACTCAAGCCCTTCATTTTTCTCATCGACCAAAGCCAGCGAGGCAGCTTCGACTTCCAAGCTTTCAAGCGTCCTATCCGTAATGCTTTGAAGAACTTCCGCCAGATCCAGGCTTGCTGTCACGACATGCGCAGTCTCAGTCAGCGCTATCATGGACTTAATCCTGCGTTGACTCTCATCATAGAGTTGTGCATTCGCTACCGCCGTTGCAGCTTGATCGGCAAACGCAGATACCACTTCCACTTCGGATGGACCATAGGCGCCGATAAACTGGCTGTCAACATTCAGCATGCCGACAACGTTGTTTCGTACCAGAAGGGGAGCTCCTATCCAGCCATGAATCAAAGTTGATTCAGATATTTCTGCATATTGCTGCCAACCGGATTCGGTTTGGACATCTTTGACCACCTTGGGTTTTGCGGTGAGGAACACTTCTGATCCAAGCACATCGTCCTCAACTGAAAACGTGATGCTTAAAACTGCCTCTTCATTCTGAAACCCTCGAGCAGCGACGGGCCGAACCACATCATCCTCTAATAGAAAAATGCTTGCACTATCAAACTCAATCACACGCTCCAGTTGCTCGAGAATCTGGTTAAATACCTCATTGGGGTCTAGCGTAGAATTGATGGTTCGCGAAATCTCCTGAAGTGTAGATGCTAGCTGTCTGCGATCTTGTTCAGCACGGAAGAGATTCGCGTTGCTCACCGCAATCCCCGCTTGATCGGCGATTGCAGTCAACAGGGCCAAATCGTCCTTGGAAAAGTGACCTGCTTGCGGTCGGATCACCGTGAGCACCCCGACGACGCTACCACGGGCAAGCAATGGTGCACTGATGGCCGAACGAGGTTCGTTATTTTCTTCCTCATCAGGCATTTTGAGCCATCGAGAATCTTCATACGTATTGGTCACAAGCGCCGCTTGCCCTTTATCTACAACCCAGCCGGCAAGACCATGTTCGTAGATCACTTTGAGCTGTTCAGGTGAATGATCATAAACCTTGCCCTCTGACGCGATAGCGCCTTCCATGGGCTCGCCAAACTCATTCAGGACAAGGATGCTCCCCGTCGGTGCGTCGACGGATTGCAATGTCAATTGAAGAATGCGCGACAACAACTCGCGTAGATCCAACTGCGCGGTTAATTCGCGGCTGATGGAGTACAGCAATTCAAGTGAAGTTTGAACTCGTTCGTTCCCTTGTTTCTTCGCGCTCATATTAAATTCTTTAGACCCGAGCCCGTATTGAACAGTAAGATCCGTTCCGAATGATCGATCTGTCCGTTAGCAAGCAGCCGCTTCAAACCCGCCAAAGTCGCTGCACCCTCCAGACAGGCTAGAATTCCCTCGTGCTCCGCCAGATCTTTTTGTGCTTGACAAATATCTCGCTCGCTTACACTTACACCCACACCCTTGCTCTCCCGTACAGCGCGCAGGATCAATCGATCGGCGAAGACCGACGGTACCCTGAGGCCCTGTGCACTGGTCACAGCCCCCTCCCAGGGGGCTACACGTTCAGCCCCATCCCTCAACGCCCGAACCACGGGTGCACATCCTTCTGCTTGAACAGTGATCATACGAGGCCGCTCCCCGCTTACCCACCCAAGTGCTTCCGCCTCATCGAAGGCTTTCCACATTCCTACGAGCCCTGTTCCCCCACCGGTTGGATATAAGATCACATCTGGATATTCCCACCCGAAATCTTCTAGCAGCTCATACCCCATAATTTTCTTGCCTTCAACCCGATATGGTTCTTTAAAAGTGGCCATATTGAACCAACCGTGTTTTTCTCCTGCCTCGGCTGCCGCTTGACCTGCGAAATCCAGCAATCCATCCACAAATTCAATTTCAATCCCTGTGGCTTCAATCTCCATCCTGTGAACGTCAGGAGCATCATCTGGCATGAAGATGTGAGCGGTTGCACCTGATCTGACCGTATACACAGCCAGGGCGCCGCCCGCGTTTCCAGCGGTTGGGAGGACGAACTCACGCAACCCAAGTTCAAGAGCCCGAGAAACCGCTACAGCCATTCCCCGTGCCTTGAAAGATCCTGAAGGATTGCTGCTCTCATCCTTCAAGTACAGCTCACCCAAACCGAGCTGTTCAGCCAGGTTTGGTATCTCCAGCATCGGTGTATCGCCTTCGCCAAGGGAGTACCTGTGAGATGGATCTCCCACGGGTAGTAGCTCCCACCATCGCCACAGCCCCCGTCCTCGCTGTGCGAGCGTTTCTCGGTCTACTTCCTCACGGGCTCTATCCAGGTCATAGTGACAGAGAAGCGGTGATGAGCACTTTTCACAAATCGTCTGGGGCACATGAGGTTCAAAAAACCCGCCACATTCTGGACAACCTATGGACGAAAGCAGGCTCATTATCCAACGAGTATAGCACAGCGAACTTCATGGAGACTACATGACATAAGTTGCAAGTACTTTACATAAGGCGTGTGAGGGGCTGCGGGACAACGCGCAAGGCGCAAGCTATCCTGGGGTATTTAATAAAAGCCGTACGAGAGAGTGATCCCACGAGGACGCCATGGATTGGGCGGGGTAAAAATCACCCGATGGTAGTTTTTCTGTGTGCCAGGAGGTCGGTTATGTTTTTCCCCGCCGCCCTTTTTCTTCAACGATGAATAACCAGCCCACAATCTCACCGATATCAAATGAGTCGTCGTCCTGCCACGTCATCGTCGATGGGTATACACGATCGAACTGAGAACTGGCAGGACCCTCGAGGATGGTCGTGATCGATTCTTGTAGCTCTCTCAAACGCCCTTGCCACCGCTGCATGTTCGCTGGCGTGAGATCCACCCACCCATTTTCCGCATCTTGCGATTTGTTTATTGGACCCCGCAGGAGGCGGGTCCCATCCGACATCAGGATTGGAATGCCTACCGAGATGATCTGCTGCCGAAGGTTCACGTTATCTATGATCTCTTGATCAAGGGCAACGGCAAGTTCTGCGGGATCGCGGTTGATCGTTGAAGAAATGTTTTTATTTGTCTTTTTCAAGAGGTAGGCCTCGAATAAAAGCTTTGAAAGTCGAGGTGGACCCAATAGCTCAAAGGCGACGGAGTCTATCCCGTGTTCTTTCTCAAGCATCCGCATTCTATATAACGCTGACTGCCGTAAAAAACCCGCTCGATAGGAGGGGCCCATCACCGTCGCATCCAGCCCGGCGATGATGTCCTTACCGGTGCTGCCGCCGCCAAGTTCGCGCACCACATTTACAGCGATTTCTTCTGGCGTAACAATCTCCATCTGACCGAGGGTTGTGATTGCCGTAAACTCGCCCAATGCAAAAAGCCCGTTCTCGCCGGTGTCAATAAAAACAGACTCAAGCTGCTTGCCTGTCGGATGCCCGAAGTCACCCTCTTGTGCCAGCGACTCAGGCTCCGTCACTTTTAACGCCTCCTCTGGAGGGCAATCGTAAAGAGGAAAACCGCGGCCTCCACTGCGGATCGGGCCATAACCGATGTCCTTCCAGGCTATCGCAGCAGTGGGCTTTACCTCTTTGACCACGGTAGGGCCACCTGGCGTCCGAGCCAGGAGAAACACGAGCATCGTTTGTGCGCCAGCGACGGCAGATTTGGATAGCAGCACACGCGATGGCCGCTCTTCGCCATGCGTATATGGGATATTCAACCCCATCCCGCCGGTCCCGCTGGTACCAACCTTAATGTACGCCTGCGTCCCTGCCTGCACCATCGCCTCGTAAAATATTTGGATATGACGAACCAGCTGCGGCACATAGAGTGATGCCAACAAACGCTCGACTTCTTCTGGCCAATCGACGTCTTGATGTTCACCGATCATCCCTTCAAGACGTCGGGCTGTCTGGTATATGTTCTGGTACGCCACGGCTGTGGCTGTATTGACACAATCGATCACGATGTCCGCCGGCTCCCCATTCAACTGCTGATGCGCGCCTGTGATCAACTGATAGAGCAGCGACGATGCGAGAATTTCCTCACTCAACTCGTCGAGAATGTCCCCAACAAGACGTCGCCGACGTTCCGGATCGTTGAGTACGGCAATGCGCGGGTGTGTGCCCCGGGACGCATCCTGCCACTCTGCTCGGAGGAGTAAATCGCCCCAAACCGGAATAAAATCCGTGCTCAACTCAGGATGCTCCTCACGAAGGTCATTCACGGCTCGCTCGGCTTGGTCACGCCGCAGCGATCCCACCGCGAGACGGTCTGGATGATGTGCAAGAAGCTGCCGGCACACGGCCATACCGACAAGTCCGTAACCGCCAAGTACCAGAACATTTTTCCCTTCAATATCCACGCGTTTTTCTCTCCTTGAAATTTTATCGTTATGATGAGAATACTTCACAATATGTGGATACGAAAGCCAAGATATTCTCCTCAGAGGGGTCAATCATGTGATCGAGGCGGGGGTGGGATGAACTCTTTGGTAGACCGTCGAGCTATGATGGTTGGAGCCTGGGGAATTTTCCAAGGGTGAGAGCGCGGGGTGAATTCAAATCAATCCGCACGCATTAACACTCATGCCTAAATTTGCGGCTGGAGAATGCCTTATGCTGGGAATTCCTCTTACAAAGAGTAAAGCCGATTTGAGTACTGAATAAGACAAATTCATGTATATGGTGAGCACTTCATAGCGAGTGGTTCATCTTTCCGGACAGCTGACACGTTATTCAGCGAGGAGGTTCAGATTTCGCCGGCAGGAACCACATGGTTTAGCGTCTGGCACTTCATGCATACGATCGAGCATGGTGAGCTATGAGCGGGCAGGAAGACGGATCATTCTACGAAGATTTCGACCCGTTGTCCTTCTTCCTCGTCAATGATGTCAACGATCTTGCCGGTGAGGCCCTGTTTTAGCGCTTCTGCAAGATCCTCCATCATGGATTCTTCATCGGCGTCCGGGATAAACCTGGCC
>CBDVCG010000016.1:0-15430 GCA_965372425.1 uncultured Anaerolineales bacterium | reverse complement strand
CCCGCCACCGGTTTTGAAGACCGGGGAGCCCACCGGGACCCAACCACCCCCGTTGCGAGGTTAAGGATACCGCATCGATACCACATGGACAAGATTCCGGAGTCCGAGGAGGGTTAGATAATTCAAATGTAATAACTCTACATTGCCCCAAACCTGCTACAATGAGTGCTCTTTTTATCCACCCGAGAGACGATAACTCATCGTTTCAGGTGACGCGGACCTAAATTCACCCTGAGTGACGAAAGCGACTATAAAAAAGAGAGAATGTTGTTCGAACATGCTTGAGAAATTCAGAACATCAACCACTTTCCTCATAGTCTTCATCTGCGCGATCTACCTGACCGCATGCTCAACTACGACGCCATCTGGACCCTCACCACCCACCTCACCTACAACAACCCCCGTCAGACTCGGCCCCACCAGCACCCACCCACCGGTGACGCCCTCGCCCTCCCCGGTCCCCCCGACAGCTACACTCATACCGATCCAACCGGTTTCGGATAAAGATTGGAGCAGAGGACCGGTAGACGCGCCCATTACGTTACTCGTCTACTCGGACTTTCAATGCCCTTACTGTGCTGATCTCGAGGGTGTCATGGAACAACTCCGGGAGACTCACACAGATGATATCCGATTTGTTTTCCGGCATTTTCCTCTCCTTACGATTCACGATAAGGCCTCCCTGGCTGGGCAAGCTGCTGAGGCGGCTGGGGTTCAGGGTGAGTTCTGGGCCATGCATGATTATTTATTTGAGCGTCAATCGGAATGGGCAAATTTGAGCCTTCCAGAATTCAATACCTGGCTCATTGATGCCGCCGCAAAACTGGGACTCGATGAAGAAATCCTGGCAGCCGATCTTCACTCCGAACGTCGTGAAGCAGCTATGGAGAATCACTTTCAGCAAGGCCTGCAATCAGGTCTCACAGGAACGCCCTTCATATTCATCAACGGTACTTGGATGCGACTTGATCCAACCCGATTGAACATGGAAGCGATGGTACGCCTGGAATTATTGAAGATAAACCAGTACGAAGCAGCTCCGCCGATGTCCATCGAGGCAGATCATCAGTATTTTGCCCGGATACAATTAGAAACCGGCGATGTCGTGATCGAACTACTTCCCGAATCCGCTCCAGAAAATGTAAACAACTTCATCTTCCTGGCAAAGGCAGGGTGGTTTGATGAAAATTCCCTCTTCCGAGTCGTCGAGGATATCCTCGTCGAGACAGGAGACCCAAGTGGGACGGGTTATGGAAATCCAGGATACTTTCTCAAGGATGAGATCGACCCCGATCTAAATTTTAACCAGGCTGGAATGGTAGCCATGTCAAGCAATGGTCCTGATACAAATGGAAGCCAATTCTTCATATCCCTATCCCCATTGCCCGCGTTGAACGGGTCCAGGACCATTTTTGGTCGTATCGTGGAAGGACTTGATTTGCTCCAGAGCCTAGCGCCGCGAGAACCGTCATCGGATCTCCTCACCAAATCTTCCGATATTATCCAAACCATCGATATTGAGGTGAGATGAGCGAACAGGATACAATCAGCAATACCATAGACTACGTACTTTTCGTCGCATCCATAATTGCCATTGGTTTTAGCGCCATTGGCGCTCTAGGGATGATTATCGTAGCCGGTATGGCAGTGTTCTTGGGAGATCCACTCGAAGCAATTGCACCTCTCGCTGCCAGCGCATCCCTTCTTGTGATGGGTCTCTGCAGCCTCCCTCTCCTCTATCTCAGCCTCCGTAATATTTTCAACCAGAAGCAACCTACGCCGTATCGACCTCCACAGGCATGGACCCTCACTGCGCTGCTCCTCCCAGTCGGTCTGGTATTGGGTTTTCTCGCATTTGAGGAAGCGGTTCTTCCCTGGATATTGGGTCCCACTGCCCACGTCTTAGCTGCCCTCGGCCCAGTTGCTGCTACCGTGGTCATGGTTTTGCGCCGAGGTCCACAATTGAGCAGTCGTCGGAGATGGGGTCAGTTCAATACTGGTTTATGGGTTTCTCCATTTCTGGCATTTATGATCGAAATGATCCTGCTCCTTCCAGTGATTGTTTTGTTGCTTACGGGGCAATTCGGGGAACTTAACATTCTGCCGATAGTAGATAGTCTAAGCGCCGGGGAAGCGTTTTCGGATCCGACGTTAGAGTCCGCATTCGTTGATTTTCTTTCCCAACCTATCGTGATCGGGTTGGCATTACTTTACCTGGTCATCCTCGTGCCGATGGTAGAAGAAGTGATTAAAACAATCGCCATATGGCCTTTCCTGAAGAGAGGGCTCACGAAAACAGAAGCCTTCCTCGGAGGTGCGCTTGCTGGAGCAGGCTATGCACTCTTTGAAGCATTTTTCCTGGCTCAGCCAGGAGAAAACTGGGGGATTACGATGATCGCCCGCGCTGGCGCGACCTTGATCCACATGTTCACGACAGGTCTGACTGCAATCGGGTTGGCAAAGGCAGCGAGAGAACATTCGTTTAAAAAGGCGATCCCTTATTATTTGATTGCAGTCGCTATCCACGCAATCTGGAACTTGTGCGCACTTGCACTCGGTGCCGGTGTCATCGTAAGTGAATTCGACCTTTATGGCGCCTCAACATCGCGGATCATGATCGGCGCCGCCGTAGGGACGCTCATAATCTTGTCCATCATCGCTTATGCTGGACTTCAGCGATTCTCCACGCCACCGATAGAAACCATCCTTGAGGCAGGAGACGCATAGAAAAAATCAGCCATTCATTCACCCGATTGGCGTGAATATGAACCAGTTCAGGAGATTCTCAGCCTTGAACATCCTACGTAATACAGCGTATTTACTCACGACCTATCCTCCGGATCCATCTTGCTTGACAACAAGAATCCGCTATGCTACAGTACCGCCGCTCTGGCAACCCTCAGCCCGACATATTCTTCCTGAGGAAATATTAATTTGACGAAATCACGCACTGAACTCATGGTCGATCGCCTGCGCGATCTGAGAGCTTCCTCGCCCGATGTCGAGGCATCCGCAGTTGTAAGCGTCGATGGTCTGACCATGGCATCTGCCTTGCCGGAAGATGTCGAGGAAGATCGAGTATCAGCAATGTCGGCAGCCATGCTCTCCCTCGGGGAACGCATCGCTACCGAGATGGGTCGTGGTAATCTCGACCAAGTTTATATTCGAGGATCAACCGGATACGTGATCCTCATGTCCATAGGAGAGGAGGCTGTCCTCACCGTGCTTGCGAGGAAAGAAGCGAAACTCGGGCTGCTTTTCCTTGACGTACGTCGTGCCACAGAAGATCTTTCCGAGCTTCTGTAAGCATCGGATCTTCCCCTGTGAGTTCAAATCAGAAGAGTATGCTCTACCTTCCGAATACTTTCTGCAGAACCTTTCTTGACGCGCTGGATCATCTTGCAGGTAAAAACGGCGTAAGTACCGTCCTGAATTTAGCATCTCTGAGAAACTGGATAGACGCTTATCCACCTGATGATCTCGAAAAGCAGATCGACTTTGCTGATTTCGCCAGAATAAACCAATCTCTGGAAGATCTATTTGGCATCAAGGGAGGTCGAAGTCTGTCCCGGCAGGCCGGCTGGGCCATCTTCGATCACAGCCTGATGACCTTACCCAGGATGGAGGAAGCGATCGGGGATGCGCAGGCTGATCACGACCCCGAGGAGAGGTTCCATCTTGCGATAAATACGCTGTCAGATACCATCAACGAAATCAGTGACATCACCAGCGCAACCGAGATCACCCAGAATAAAGCGCTTATCAGCATCACGACCTGCCCCGTATGCTGGGGTCGAAGTGCAAACTCACCTACTTGTTCCACGCTCCTTGGGATCATAGAACGGAGTCTTAATGTGTTCGCCGATGGAACGGAGTATGCCATCCTGGAAGATGAGTGTATCGCAGCCGGTGACAGCGGATGTGTATTTATAATTCGTCAAAACCATCAGAAATGAATGTGCTCCGGGAGCGATTCATGCACAGTAACACGGGAAAGACCGGACGATTTCCTGCTTTCATAAAACCTCGCAGTGAAAGCGCCGTCTACGATGTGCCGAATGGCCTATATTGATTCCATGAAGGATTCTGTAATTATGTGTCCGAGATTGGAGCCAACTTGAGACAGATCACGGTCGTTATCCCGACGTACAATGAGGCCGACAATTTGCCCACCCTGGCAGCAGAGCTCTGGGCGCTCCCGATCCCTGAGCTGAGGATCCTCGTTGTCGATGACGCCTCCCCGGACGGCACAGGCGCAATCGCGAAGGAGCTTGCTGCACGAATGCCCGGTCGACTGGACCTTATCGAACGAGCAGGCAAGTTGGGTCTTGGAACAGCATATATTACTGGTTTTAAATACGCTCTAGAGCAGGGCGCCGAGACCATTGCGCAAATGGATGCTGATTTTTCTCACTCCCCCTCCTACCTGCCTAAATTTATGGAAGAGCTAGAGAACGCGGACGCAGTTTTTGGCTCGCGCTACATCCCCGGAGGAAGACTGGATGAACGCTGGGGTATTGGTCGAGTGCTATTGTCCTGGTTTGGGAATGTGTACGCTCGGACAATTCTTCGTCTCAAAGTAAAAGATACGACGGGGGGATTTCGAATGTGGAGGCACGAGACTTTAGCTGGAATGCCTCTAGATAAAATACGGTCCAATGGTTATGTATTTCAAGTAGAGATGGCCTATGTCGCCCAGAAACTCGGATACACGCTCAAAGAATTCCCCATTTATTTCGAAGACCGCCGAATCGGGCAATCCAAAATGACCCTGCGAATCCAGATGGAAGCTGCATTTAGAGTTTGGCAAGTACTGCTGACCCACCGCTCCCTCAAATCTCAGTCTGATTAGCCGCCCCCTCCAGGTCCCCAGCTAAACTATTCAAGTTAGTCTACATCAGGCATGACCTGCGCCAGACGTATCCAATCCTCGATATCGAGTTCCTGCGCTCTGGCCGAAGGCATAATCCCTGCACCCTCAAGCCACTGGACCACATCTTCACCTTTCATGCCCAACGAGCCCGAGAGGGCATTCTTTAGCTGCTTCCTCCTTTGACTGAACCCGGCCTTTGCCGTTCGAAAAAAGCGCGGGAGCAGCTCCTTTTCCACACGGGGAACAGGATAAGTATCAATTCTCATGATTGCAGAATCAACTTTCGGTTTTGGGTAGAATGCCTCAGCCGGTAACCGAGCGATGATTTGAGGTAATCCGTAAACCTGGACGCTCAGAGCGAGCAGGTTCATGGAACCCGGCACTGCCAAGATTCTCTCAGCCACCTCGAACTGGATCGTAAGAACGACCCGTCGCGCTGGAACAGGAGCTTCCATCAACCGTCGAATCAGCCTGGAGGTGATGTTGTAAGGGATATTTGCGACAACCAGATAAAATCCAGATCGAGCTATGGTGCCAATATCCATATCCATGATGTCCCCATAAAGAACGATGACGTTCTCGAGATCACCCGTGCTCCAATCCAGGGCTGGCATAAGCTGGGTGTCAAATTCAACGGCAATAACTTGCTTCGATCGTGCCGAAAGCTCACGAGTAAGGGCTCCCAATCCGGCACCTATCTCAACGACCACATCCTCAGGTTTAATTTCCGCAGCGTCAGCGATGCGGGATAGGAAGATGGGGTCGATGATAAAATTTTGTCCCAATTTCTTGTCAGGACGGATGCCATACGCCGCCAAGATTTTGCGGCTGTCGGAGCATTTAAAGTTCGATGAGGGTGTATTCCCCATTTTCAATGTCCCCAGTTAGGAACCACACGTGACGATGCGCGACTTGCTCCGCTAAGGCAGTATCCATGGGATGCTGTCGAGAGATGGCACGGGTGTCAGGAAATAAAGCGTGGTCCATGAATGCCAGGTCTCATAGTCCTCATCTGTAAAACCCAGATCGATCCAATCGCGACCAGTTATCCCGCCGCCAATATCTTCAATGGTTCCGCCCCCGTATCCCGGGACGTACACCGGCCAACCACGCATGTCGTTGTACCAGCTTCGAATGACTCCGATGACCCCACGATCAACTTTTTTCCCACTCACTGTACGTGAGCCACACCAGGACACCCCTAGATTACAGGGAGAATACGATGTCGCATAAACAGGTACGGCTCTCCAGTATTCGATCGATCCACCAGAGGTCGATAATGTCTTTACAACAATCTTTGTGCCGTAGCCGATGATACGGGGTTGAGGTTCTACTGCAACTATGGCTTCTTCAACGGTTCTCTCGACTTCCTCGCCATCTTCGTAACGAATCCGGATGCGATTTTGCAGCACACCATATGTGCCCGGATCGATCACGGATAGGTTGTCAAGTTCAAGCTCATCCGCTGGCTGGTAACTCGTCTCAAATGGGATCGGCTCGAGCTCGGTGATGACCTCCTCATCCACTCTGACTACACGAATTCTGCCATCTTCAGGTATGGGTTCAGAAGTGGAAGGTAGGGCATAATCCAACCCGATGATGTGCACTCCAGCAGCAGCCAATGCGTCCTTGACATATCCCCCACTGGACCATGCAGAAAGGACCGTATCGTCAATTTCTAGATTGACAAAGCGTGCACGGTTGATTTCAACTTTACCATCGCGCTCAGGTGAACTCTCTGGCCTCGGTTGGAGATCATCGCCTTCGCGTAAAACGATCTGAAGATCCCATAGCGCCTCTCCGAGCGTTGGCGCTGCCGACCTTACTTGCTGCAATCCTGAGCCATCATCCAACCAGAAATTCTCAGCAACCACCAGCTCGATCATCTCTAGCGAATCTGTGTTCATGGAAACGTTTAGCTTCGGAGTCTTGCCATCGCCTGCAACCCTATCCCCGGGGAATATCAATTCTCCTGCACCTGCGAGGATATTTGATACTTCGTCTTCTGCTGTACGGATAATGCGGCTGCCTTCGTTTGAATGGACTACCATCAATTTGGCGGTTTTAACGCGTATCGTCATCCCCTGCTTGATCTGCTCGTCTCGATCCGGCCAGATTATATCTTCCGCATTGAGTGTGATCCCCGCATCAGAGAGTGCTGCAGCAACACTGCGAGCGTGGGTAGATGTTTGAAATTGAAGGTCATCATGGATGATAGTAACGTTCTTGGCAGTCGCCAGATAAAGACATATGAGCGCGAGAAACATGCTGACGAGTGCGAGAATTAGCATGTGTCCTTTGGACAGTCTTGACGAAAAAACCGAGATTCTTTCCATAGATCGGGGGGAGTATACCAGACTCAACCAGCGACGATAGTTGGGCAGAATTTTATTGAGAGCACTTCTCCAGCTCGAGGGAATATGCAATCAACCATGTGCTTGTACCTCCCACTGTGTAACTTTTTCACCCGTATCGCATCTATATGGATAGAACATCCCCCTGGGATGAATATGCTTTTAACCAACAAGGTAAATAGATATGCCCATTTATGAGTTCGTATGCGAGGATTGTGGTCATCCTTTTGAGGAGCTCCTCCTGAGCGCAGCCGCGTTGGAGGAACTCAAATGCCCACACTGCAACAGCATCACTATTCGTAAAAAGATCTCCTTGTTCAGTTCCAACGTAGGGACTGCGAGCACGGGATCACCTGCTAGTCGAGCTTGCACGACGAGCACTTGAGGGGTTCCACTCTAACTGCTGGCCGGGTGCCAGCATTCCTGAAAATCTATATTGGAAAAAGTCCCTTAAGAATCAGTTCGGGGCTTTTTTTATATGAGCGACCGATAGAAATCAAAATAGCGTCCGGGTCGGCACCCCGGCGGCACCCGGAGGTGCTCTCTTACCGCTGCTTCCTCTCGGACCTGACGGGTTTCGAAAGTCTCCGCCGCGCCGGACCCACCCGGACGCCATCGCCCAGCTTACCTCTCAGACAAAGGGATGTCAATGCGTGCATGCATGCGCATTAAAATGTCGATGAGATGAAGAAGCATGGGGCTACCCTGAGCGATCACATACCACTGAAAAGCGAGCCAACGATAGAGACGACAGTCACCCTCACCCCAACGGGGCTGTCCCAAAAGGGTTCGTGTAGTCGCGTCTGGCGCGTTTTCATCCCACTTGTTACCAATAAATATCGGGAAAATGGGTCAGCACAAGCAGCGCATACCTAACAACAATTTCGTCCCACCATTAATCTAATGACCGACTTTTGAGTCAGCCCCGCTTTGAGTCACGTGCTTGAAAAGATATTTGCTGTAGGACTACCTGGAAGATTTGGAAATCACGATAGGCGCATCTCTTCGGTAGTCTGGGCAGCAGCTCCTGTAGAACGCCTGCCAGGCGATAGAAACCGAGCGTTTTGAGTTTTTATAGACGTAAGCGGTGGTGTAAATAGATCTACCCAAGTTCCACCCCACCTCCTGAGTGTCTGTGTTGGAGCGCGGCCATCGCCAACATTGCCGGTTCTTCGTGCTCTATCCCTCCTCCTTGTGTCATCTCGAGCGCAGCGGGAAATCCCCCTCACGATCGATACCTGCGTTCCCTTCTCCGGAAAGAGGACCCCTCTTTACCCAATCCAGGAGTCCTGTGTTTGAGCCTTTCAGGGGATTTCTCACCCCCTTTTGTGGGATTCGAAATGACACATTCACCCATAACAACTTGGCCGGAGACGCTTTCACGCGTCGTTCAGGACAGGCTCCACACAGCAGCTTCCAAAAACTCAATCCTTTCGTGCCTTATCTTTTCTCGCCCCTCCTTTGATTTTGGAAACCGTGGGCCGAACGCGCCGAACTACTCTATACGCCCCTTTTGGGACAGTCCTGTTAGAGTCACCCATACAATTTGGAGGGGAACCTTTTTTTGACTCCACATAACCCCGTTGAATAAGCTTTTCTCGACTTATAAATCCCCCTATACAAAGCAAAATCGCCCAGCAAATCCTGAGCGATTGGCAAGACAAATCTGATAAATCCGTAGTGAGCTAGCTCCTATCGGCAGATTTGTCTACAGCGGAGAGGGTGGGATTCGAACCCACGGAGCCTTGCGGCTCACGCGCTTTCCAGGCGCGCGCGTTAGGCCAGACTACGCTACCTCTCCTTGAATATCTGATTCCGATATTTCGGTTGAAATTATAACATGGTGCATTTATGGTGAAGGGAGATACAAAACTTGTAGATTTCCATCAATCGCTGATAGGAATACCATCTTTTTACCATCGGGAGATACCTGCCAGTCATTGTTCGCGATTGGGAGAGAAGTTTCCACCGGGTCCGTAATGCGCCATATACGGTCTTCTTCCAGGTCAAATTGAAGGACATATGGGTCTGATTCATCCACGTCTAGTGGAATGACGAGCAGTTGGCCATCGGTTCTCCATCTATACGAGCCATACACTGGCAGTTTTATGGACAGCCTCCCATCCGTTCGAACAGCCCAGATCCCATTTCTCCCAGGTACATTTTCGAATGCGACGGTCACTGCAAGCCATTTCCCATTCGGAGAGAGAAGGACGCTGCGGGGTCTGACCGAATCAAATAACCGCAGGGCGCCCCCATCCGAGATCGATATCTTCCATAGTCCGGCTGGATCCGGTGGTGCGAGCCGACCTGAAACAAGGATAGAATCGTCCCCTATCCAGCCGATGAAACTGCCTCCGTGAAGGGTGACAAGCTCGCGGGGTTCACCCCCGTCATAATTCGAAATCCATGTTTTCCTCTGCCTGCGATCCGGAGATGTGATGGCGCGCGAGCCGATTTCCCATAGGACATACTCCCCAGTTGGAGAGATATGCACCTCGCGCCCCTCGCTTGGGATAGGCCATCGGGAACCATCAGCCCATCGCTCTACATAGGTAATCCCCGCCTCGTGATAGGCCACCAATGACCAATCCTGTGAGTACGATCCCACTCTTGGATTGAATAGGGTGACGTCGCCTCCAAGGAATGGAATACCGTATAAGCCAACCGGGTCATCAGGCGATGGTTTATCGAAGTAGAGTATCCACTCGGAGTCTATCGACCACGCCGAACCCGCACAACAACCCTCCTCGGTAAGGTTGAGAATTGAAGGTGGGTCGTGTTCCAAAAGCACAGGAGAGAACGCCTGCTCCGGCGTGGGATTTGGTACGATGGGTCCTGCAGGTTCGACAGTTGCAAGGGGAGGGATTCGACGATCCACCTGTCGATCCGCAGGAGCATCCGCTGATGCCGGAACCAACCAGATAATTACGGCAATCACGACGCCGACGCCCGCAATACATCCCCGGAATAGGATCTTACCAATCATCTGGCCACACCTCACGATAGCGATTTAGAAGTGGATAACCAAATCGGGTTTCAGGCTGGTCTGCGAGTCGTTGCCATTGACGGGGGTTTTCAAGATCCTGCGCGAAAACCAATGCGTGCCCCCCTGCAAGCGCGAGTCTTTCCCAATCAGCATCAATCAATTCAACTGGGTTGAAGGCTTTTCTATGGTCTGGCGCGTCACGAATTTCTAGATGGAGGTGAGGTCTGGAATTGCAGGTACGATCAGGATCCCCGCTCAGTGCCACTGCTTCTCCCGTCTCGACCTTCTGTCCAACTTTCAGGTTTGGACGCACTAATAGATGTCCATAAAACGACGCGTATCCATTCGGATGATCGATCATGAGGTTATGAGGACCGGCGCCATGCCAATTGTCGATCGACATCACCTCGCCATCTCCTATAGCTAGTATGGGTGTTCCACATGGAGCCGCCAGGTCAATGCCAAAATGCAATCCCTGTCCACTCCCATAGACCGTGTTCCTATAGCGATATGCGAATGCTGTATTGCCATATGCCTGAATGAACAACCATGTATCCGGACCAGGCTCTCCTGAAAATGGCATGATAAATGGAGGAGGGTCTTCATCAGGAGATTCAGCCCAACCTATGCTTGGAGCTAAGACGAGTACCATCCATAGCATAATGGCAAGACTTCCTTTTATAGATACCTGGAGCAATCCTCGTTCTGGCATACTAGCAGCTCAATTTATTCTCGGTCGCTTAGCTCGGCTGGACCCTTTGGAGGGAATAGATCATCGCTGATCTGAGGTGCAAAACGTCGGACACAATCGGAGGATATCGAATTTGTCTTACAAATTTCCGCGTACAATTCAGAACTTGGTCGACGCGTGCGTTTCTGGCTGACGCGATCCAATTCCCACAATCCAAACCTTTGAGTCCAACCTCGATCCCATTCAAAGTTATCCACAAGAGACCAGTGATAATATCCTTTCACCTGCCAATTCATATTCGCAGCCTTCCAGACTTCAAGTAAATGTCTCAGAAGGTATCCAGGTCGAATCGTATCGCCTTTGTCCTCGATCCCGTTCTCCGTGACGTAGATGGGCAATCCGAAAGCTCGTGCCCATTTCAACGCAATCCGCATCCCCTCCGGGATATTGGCGATAAATCCTGTTGGGCTCTTTTCAGCACTCTCAGGCAGAACCCCCTCACGAAAAAAACTTCCCGGATTCATGGGGTCAAAGCCGAACTCTTCCACAGTGTAGTAGTTCAAGCCCAGGTAATCCTGACTTTTCTTTGCTTCCGGTATTCGATCACGCCAGTGAAGAAGGCGCATATGACCGTCAGTAAACGCCCGAGCAAATAAATTGTTAAACGTTCGGCTCCGAACTCTTACCATCATTCTCTCGATTGGGTTTCTAGCGTTCGCTGGTCGGAATCCCCGGTGGTGATGGGCGACCCCGACGAGTGCATCTTCTTGCAACGAGTGAATCGCATGGTACGCAGCAGCATGACCCCGGATAAGGTTCCGGGCGACATGGGGCCAACTCTGGGTGTCTTTTTTTCCTGGGGGGAACATGCCGCTCCCATAGGATTCATACATATACACATTGGGTTCATTAATCGTGACCCATAGGCGAACGAATTCTTTTAACACTGAAACTACCTTATGGACATACCTTTCAAAATACTTCACAGTTTCAGGATTTTCCCACCCCCCCCGTTCAGAAATCCAGAGTGGGTTCGTAAAGTGGTGTAAAGTCACCATGGGGACAAGTCCGCGATCAAGAGCGCCCTGGAGGATTTCACTGTAATAAGCCAGCGCATCATCATCCCAGAGGGCTGGACCTGGTTCAATCCGACTCCATTCGATCGATAATCGATGGGAGTTCTGACCATCCTCTGCAGCGCGATCAAAATCTTCTTTCCATCGTCCATTCCACCAATCACATGCGTTTCCTGACTTCTGATTGTGCAAGATTCGATCCGGCTGATGTTCCCAAGCCCACCAATCATTGTTGTCATTCTGACCTTCAACCTGGTGTGAGGAGGTCGCCGTCCCCCAGAGGAAATTGTCAGGAAAATGGTACTTAGCGTGGATCAAGACAGCTCTCCTTCATCGCCCGCTGACGGGGTATGTACAATTTGACTAATTAGCGTCCTAACACCGGTTGGTCGGAAGCCTACGGAGAACGCGTCCACATACCCTCGAGCATCTTCAACATCGAGCCGATGGAGGATCATACGATCCTCATTCACCAGCTCCTCAATTATGTGCGATAAGACGGATGTGACAAAACCCCGGTTTCTTCCTTCCTCATCAGCATCTGTGTAAATTTCTGCAGCATGGGGGCTCAACCAATTTACACCCGCTGCGGCAAAACCACCTCTACGAGAAGCAATCTCGTATCTTGGCCATCCGCTTGAATTCTCATTTCGTACTGCGAGTATGTTCATAACTCGATCGTAGAAGGCCAAATCCAATCTGTGGATATCGAAAACCCTGGGTTCGGTGACATCGACCACACCCTCAAGCATGTCACTTTGGTCTAAAGGCATAGTGACGAGATAGTGTCTCTGAGCGCTCAAAGCGGTTTGAATGAGATATTTAAATGCCTTGCGCTCGGAGATGAAAGGCACCACAAGAGGAAGGAAAAGGTCAAATCCAGTCTGTGCGATCACCAGGAAATCCGTAGGTTTTTCCCCGGAATCAAAGTACCCAAATAAGCGTGTCTTATTGGCGGGATGATCCAATGCGTAATAAGCCACCATCGCATCCTCTACCGAATACCTATTCAGAAGCGGTTCCAGATCGGATCGCCTGCTGATATCAATAGAATAGACTCTCTGCATACGGGTGGAGATTCTAACCTTATCACAAGATAAGGGAAAGCTAGTGTCAATTGTCGTGGCTATGCGAAGAAGATACGGCGGGTTAAAAAGGATGAAGCAATCACTCCGGATCAAACCCCTGTGCCTCGGCAAAAACATCCGTCTTGAATATTCGCCCCCCCAATGAGAATACAGTGATATCAAAGGGTATGTTGGAGAATTCGCCCGTGATCTCATCCTCCCACAAAGCATAACCCACGGGAAATCCAGTGGCATCATACGCGACGCCAAGAACTCGCAGTCGATGTGCCGCATAATCCGACGACTCCTCCAGCATCACCTCACCAAAAAGTTGAACGTATTCCCCATCATCCGAGAGTTCATCCTGGAACGCATCAATCGAAACAGCCGCATACCTTGAACCAGGATCCTCGACCCTCACGCCAGACAGCACATTGACGCTCACTCCTGGAACCTCGCCTTCCCATCCAGCGATACGGATCATGAAAGGCATTGAGGTCCCCGGCGCAAGTAGATTCAACGGCCCGAAGACCGCGTATTTCCCAACCTCAATCCCTGCCTCGATAATTTCAAAACTTACCGTCATGCCCTCGATCATCTCACCCGTGTCATTGCTGATTTCTGTAATGCAGACCAGATTATCGAGAGCGGCCCGGAAACACTGAGGCCGACCGATCTCCACGAGCATGGGTGTCGGAGACGGGAGGAGAACCCCGACCGGTTCACCTTCAGGTCCGGGGATAATAATTTCTTGATCGATGGACAGAAATCCTGGATCGATTCCAGTGTTTGCGATAAGCAGGTCTTCAAGGCTCACGCCGTATCGAATACTGATACCCAGAAGGGTATCTCCCCCCTGGATGATATGAACGAGAGGCGTGGGGGAAGGCTGTGGGGTTGTCCGACGGACAGGTGTCGAAAAATCCTGACGAGCCGCTGATGACGGAGTTCTCGTTTGAAAAGGTAGGAGCGCCTGTGTCGGAGCTTCAGTGGAGGATGGATCAAGCGTCACACAGGCACTTAAAATACTGACCGCGACCAAAAAGAGGAGGATAATTCTCATCACGATCGATTATACCAATTGGGGGGTAGCATTGCATTCTGCGCTGTGCTAAACTCGCAATTCAGAATAGGGAGGCTTGCTTGGCGACGCAATCTGCGAACATGCTCACCGAAGCGATTGCAGCGATTCGGGTCGGGGATCGCCATCGAGCGAGAGATCTACTATCACGACTTCTCCGAACAGACTCAGCCAATGCCGAGTACTGGATTTGGATGAGCGCTGTGGTAGACACGCCGCAAGAGAGATCCTACTGCCTCGAATCTGCACTGCGTCTTGATCCGACCAATCGTGCAGCAACCCGCGGGATGGTTATCCTTGGTAAGAGAGAAGCTACGGACGCCGAACTCTCCAAGGCTCTAAAACCTCCGCGCCGGAAAGCCCCCCCTTCCGCCGTTCGTCCAACTCCCCCTCCGAAACCTGTCGTGCCGGTCACACAAGAGCAGAAACCTCAAAAAAGTATGGCACTCCGCAGAGGGAGGCGCGCCCGGGGTCGGACTTTCAGGAATGCCCTTCTTGTCGTCTTGCTCATCGCGATCGGTTATGGCGCATACACCGTATTATCTCCCTTGATTCGCCCACTCTCTTATGGGCTTGCCTCCACGTTGCCTCCTCCAAGCCCAACTCACACCGACACCCCGCTCCCAGGGACTCCTACCTCGACTCCGATCCCGGCAGCTACTAGGGTCGTTCGTACGCCCATCACCACGGATATCGCCGGGACTCCTTTAGCATTGCTCATCCCTGCAACGGGCACACCTACGCCAATCGCCGGCTACACTCCCCATCCGAGTTACGGCGCCTATGAAACCGGATTGAACGCCCTGAACCGCGGGGATTACGAGCAAGCTGTGGAATACTTCGATCAGGTCATTGACCTCGATCCGGATCTTGTGGATGCTTACTACTTCCGAGGTGAAGCCTATAGACTAAATGGTGACGTGGTAGGGGCAATCCAATCGTACGACGATGCAACACTGATCGATTCGGATTACGCACCGTCGTTTCTTGGGCGCGGACGCGTATTGTTCGAGAGAGATGAAAGAGGTGCGTTGAAGGATTTCGAGCGAGCACTGGATAAAGATCCCACACTTACAGAGGCATATCTTGAAATCGGGAAATATTACAATGATGGCAGTGTCTGGCAAGGGCTTGAGTTGCTAATGAAGGAAGCTCTCGATGAGGGGGTACGCTCGCCGCAGCTTGAAATCTACCTGAGCAATGCTCAGTATCATCTCGAAAAATATCAGGATTCACTCCTTAGCGCTCTTGAAGGGAGTGCGAATGATCCCGCGTTATTAAAAGGCTATCTTGCGATTG
>CBDVCG010000015.1:0-15480 GCA_965372425.1 uncultured Anaerolineales bacterium | reverse complement strand
AATTCTGTGATTCTGAGAATCTGCTACATAGATCGCTCCGTCTGCGCTCAGGGCCAATCCACGAGGGGATGAAAACAATCCAGGCTCGGCCCCTGAACCTCCTATAACTTTGTCCGGTGCAAGCTCAACCATGTTGCTCAAATAAGGATCCGCGAACGAGGCTGGCTCGAAGACGGGTTCTTCATAACCCATGCCAGGTATCGCTCTCGCAAGGTCGTTGCGAACATACATCTTCATCTTGCTCGCAGGCTGCCAACCACGAGGCGATAAATCTTTGCCCGTAAGATTGGCATAGGCGCGATAATCTCGATCGAACCAGATTTTCCATAATGCGTTACGCATTTCCGGGTCAGTTAGTGCGTTCTTGATGCTCTCCCAGGAGAGGTTGAAGTAATCCTGGATGGGCCACCACATTCTTTCATACACAAGCGAGCTGTAATCATCTCCGAGGAAAGCTTCAAACTTGGCATAATTTTCTTCGCCAGCGAAAACCACAGGATATTCTAAGAGCTCTCGTCCTGGGGTTGCACCAACATCTTGAGCATTTGGATAGCGGCGTAAATACCACCAATACGGATAAGCAGCGTGGTTATCATAGGCGACGCGTATCTCGTCTCCACCCGTCAACTGGATCGAGAGAATATCGAGCTGCTCTTTCGCGTACTTCGGTCCTGCTGCCGCGTGTGCGTACACGAGGAACTCTTCGGCGCTGTCGAATTTGACAAAGGAGGCACGTAATGCGGTGCGTATAGTCTGGAGAAAGACGAGGGAAAGAACTGTAAACAGCACAAGACGGGTGAGTTGAGCTGGACTGAATCCCCTTGCAAGGCGGATGACTGCGTAGAATGAAACACCAGCAAGAAGCGCAGCCAGCAACCATCCCATTGCCCGTTCAATCCCTGCAAAGGAGGTTGTCGTTAAAGGGATAAATCCGAGAATGTGACTGAGCGCGCGTGAAAACGCAGCGATCGAAATTAGCGAAAGCACCACGAGAAGAAGGGCACGCCAATTAATAATGGACCGAAAATTGAAACTTTCGAAAATCATGCCGATCACCCATCCGGATAACAGAAGGATGGGTAATGCAATATGCACTGTTAACCACGGCATCTTTTCACCTGCAAAAGTAAAGATGAGTATGGCACTGAAGGACCAATAGATGAGATAGACCACAAAAAGGGTCTGGACAGAGATTCCACGCACGGTCTCTTCTGCGTGACCACCAGGGGATAAATCTTCGCGACGAATAAAACGCCAGAGGGCGTAGATGACCCCTGTGAGCGCACCTATTGCTGGAAGAAATTCGTAGAACGGGATTTGCAGCCATATGTAGTAGAACCACGGTTGACTCCCTCGCTCGACTCCCTGTTGTACGAGCCAGTAACCAAGGGATCCAACGAGACCCGAGAAAAGTCCAAATGGGTTGGTGAAAAAGGTTGTATATAGTGGGATGTAAATTAAGAGAAACAGACCAGCGATTTTGAGCCACCTTCTCCAGTCCCATGCGAGACCGACGGCGACGCTGACCAGGATCAAAAGCACGACCAACACCGCGGTACGGCGCAGGTCAGTTGGATCTTGGTATCCCAGGGGATCCCAGCCCATCGCCTGTGCTGGCACGGCTGCCAGTTGAGGGAGGGTGAGCGTCATCGCAACGATGATGACGTCCAGTATCGGAAAATCCGTTCTCAACTTTTGTCCGAAGGCACGAATCAACGAAACAATCAGGATGACCAGGCCGATCAGCCCAAACGCCGTGGCGATAAAAACGAGAGGTGAAGCGAAAGGTATGGCAGCTTCACCGGCATCCGTGCGATCTCTCAGGAAAAGGAGGAGTGCGCTCCCCAATCCAAGGGTGGTGAGCGCTAATCCAATTGAGTACCACATTTTTATGTGAGGTTTTGGCCACGAGATTTTCAGGATCTGGGCGCTGAAAACGATGCCAAAATACAGGAGCAGTTGGGCGGTGTAGAGGAAAAAGGTCTCCTTCGTCGTGGCGTGTAGCGCGAGAGATATCGCCAGGAGATACAGCCACGCTGAGCGCCGGTCTTCCAGATAGCGAAAGACTGCCCACACCATAAGGAGCGCTTCCAAGACCACAAAAATCTCATTGCGTGTATAGCGGGAGTAATAGAGCATGAAAGGACTAAAAACCATCATAAGACCGGCGGCGATAGCTCCCGTCGTCCCCAACCACCGACGGAATGCAAAAATCAGGACGATGGCAGCAATACCGGCAAACGCAACGGGAAAGCGGGCGGAAGCATCGCTGTCCCCAAAAGCGAAGAATGAGGCAGCGAGGACGTGGAATTGGAAGGGTCCATGCGAGAGCGGATCATGCTGGTAAGTCCCGTTTTCAGTGAAGAGCCACGAGAAGTAGACGTGGTTGATTTCATCGTGGCTCATGACCCGATCGTCGAGATTCGGCAGGCGAGTGACTAGCGCCAAGATGATGACGATGATCAGAATCCATGTTGAGGGTTTTCGAAGGCTCTGCGATATAGTCTCAACAAACGACGAACGCTCGGTTTGAGTTTCACTCATCTCTGCCGTCTCATTCATAGATACGATCCTTTTGATGAAGAGCCGGGTTCGATTCAACTTCCTTGGAAGGAAGCCCCCTTCGGGAGACTACCGTCACAACCCGATTCATGTTTGCGTGATTTTACGTGCGTACCGCCATAAAAGACACCTGCATAATTGCACCAATATGCCACATTTTAACCAAAATGGGTATACATTTCGTATGGGATGTTGGAGCATAATCAGGATTGTTCACGGCTTTTCTAAAATACACCGAGTGAGTAAACCTGCCGATTCAGCTGTCTGGCGAAGCGATGGATCTCAACCGCATCTTCGACGCGGGAAGCGCCCAGGATTGAGTTGCCATTGGAAGGATGGAAGAGCGCGCGAGATGCCACGGCGGATACACCAGACAAGATTTCCCAAGACATCTTGGATAAGGTCGGACACGCACTCAGTCTCACATTGATGAACCTGGGGCGCGAGTAGGATGACTAAATGTTCATGAGATCTCAAGATTGAAATGTCGAAGTCAAGGATAGGGATCGGGGCTCAGGGGGAGGGCGATAGCTCCGGGTCTGCTTTTTCCTCGTGGCGATTACGCTTCAATGGAGAGGGCCCCATTTCGCGTAGTCGTCCGGTCATATTGCGGATGATCTCCGCAAAAGTTGCACCCATACCTCCGGAGACATAGTGGATCTCCACCCGGTCCGGTTCGAGACCGACGCTTTCAAGAATTCGTGAGATATATTTCACCCTTGCCCTGGCGCGTTCATTGCCGCGTTCATGGTGACAGTTTCCCAGACTGCAGGCCACAACGATGACACCATCGGCGCCCTCATCGAAGGCGTCAAGCAAATATTGTGTATCCGTCTTCCCGGTACAGGGGAGCCGGATGATTTTCACGTTCGCCGGGTATTCTTCCCGAAGCGATCCCGCGGTATCCGCAGCCATATAACCGCAGTAGATGCAAGTAAAGAGGGTGATTTCCGGATCAAAATCCTGCTTACGCGTCATCACGATACCTTGGGCAGAAGGGCTATCGCATCATGCGGGCACGCGGTCATGCAGGTGCCGCAGCCGGTGCAGGACCACGGATCTACCATGGGTGCTCGTTCGCCGGGTATTAGCAAGAGTGCTTTGTAACTGCAGGACGGGAGGCATTTACGACAACCATCGCATAATTCCTCATCTATTTCGGCTATCAACTTAAGATCGGTCAAACTCATCTATGCCTCAAGAGATCTTGTTGGAACCGGAGTTGATGGAATTTGCCATTCACCCAGACCAATGCGGATTTGTTCGTCGTGATAATGATGGAGCTGTATAGCCCGGGCTGGGCATTCAGCAGTACAGGTTCCGCAACCCTGACAGCGTGCCGGGTCGATCCACGCAGATCCCCCTAATTCCCCAACTCCATGTGCTTCATATCTCATCTCGGGGATCCCGAAAGGGCAGGTGCGGATGCAGGTGAGGCATCCGGTGCATTTTTCGCTCTCGACCTCAGCGATCACCCCGCCAAGATACAATGTATCTCTGCTGAGGACCGTGAGAGCCCGGCCGGCACACGCTAGAGAGTGGGTGATGCTTTCCTCGATAAACTTTGGATAATGCGCCATACCGCACAGGTAGATGCCTTCATCATGAAATTCCATCGGGCGCATCTTCAAGTGCGTTTCGAGGAAGAAACCCTCCTGGGAAAGAGGGACGCCGAACAAATCAGCCAGTTTTTCCGTGTCTCTGGAGGGGATGATGGGCATGCTCAGTGCGAGAAGATCGGGTTCAAATTCGAGCGTCTTCCCGAAGATGTGCTCGTTTATCGAAACTGTGAGCGCTTCGCCTGCCCCTCGGGCTTGCAGGGAAACCACGGGAGGCTCATCCTCCGTGTAGCGCACGAAGAGTATCCCGCGCCGGCGCGCTTCGAGATAATGTGTTTCACGAAAACCGTAGGTGATGATGTTTTTATAGAGGATGACGACCTGACACTCCGGGTTGAGCATCTTTAGGCGAAGCGCATTCTTGATCGTATTCGTGCAGCAGATGCGCGAGCAGTATTCGACATTGCCCTCCGCTTCGACGCATTGGATCATGACAACCGAACCCAGCCGGGTCACCCTCTCCGGATTGTGCGTGAGGATTTCTTCCAGTTCGGTCTGCCGGATGATGCGAGGATCATCCCCGAAGTGGTACTGGCTCACCTGAGCTTCCTTCCCCCCGGTTGCGACGATTGCCACGCTGTGATGCGTCTCGCGTTCTATGGTAGAGCCATCCGGCATTTGTGTCATAATCCGTGAGCGGAAGTCGCCAACGCTACCAGTGTGAGAGGTGACCTCGCTGTTGAGGTATGGATGAACTTTGTCATGCCCTACAATCCGATTAACAAGATCCCGTAAGAGCCGCTGCGGGTTCTCATCTTCCGCGACATAGTATATGTGGTGGAGATTGCCTCCGAGCTCGCCCTGCCTCTCCACAAGATGAACTTCATAACCCGCATCAGCAATTGTTAATGCAGCCGTCATCCCGCTTACACCTCCGCCGATCACCAATGCCGAAGGGGCAGGTTTTCGTTCCTCTTTATAGATAGGTTTGGAGTGTCGGATGCGTTCGACGCCGAGCCGGATCAATTCACTCGCCTTGCGGGTGGCGCCCCCCGGGTCGCTGATGTGTACCCAGGAGCATTGCTCGCGCAGGTTGACCATCTCCACCAGATATGGATTCAACCCACATTCTGCGACCATCTTTTGGAAGAAAGGCTCATGAGTTCGGTGGCTGCATGCTCCTATGACGAGTCGATTGGCGCCTGAGTTTTGGATCCAGGCAGTTAATTCATTCTGACCGGTGTGGAAGCATGCCAGGGGTAGAGAGGTGACATCAATGACGCCAGGGATCGTCCGTGCAAATTCGGCCACCTGCTCGAGATTGACCACATCGGAGATCTCCCCGGCACAGCCGCAAAGTGCGACGGCGATTCGTGGTTCATCGAGAATTTCTTCGGCGTACAGCGGAGCGCCGTTCAAAGTGAGAAACGGATTGGCTCGGCTGTAATTTCGTGAACCGAGCTTGTCGTGAAGGAGCTTCATGACCTCTGCGGCCGCGCCAGATGCGTCGAGTATGGTCTCACCGATCTCTTTAGGTGAGGCGAACGCGCCGCAGACAAATACCCCAGGCCGTGTGGTTGAAAGGGGTGAAAATTTATCCGTCTCACAGAATCCGTAAGCGTTGAGTTCGATACCGAGAACCTTGGAAATTTCAACGGCCTTTGATGGAGGGCGAATACCTACTGCAAGAACCAGCAAATCGAAGTGCTGCTCTTGAAGTGGTCCCTGACCTGACGCAGATTCTTCATGTCTTCGTCCGGCAGGGTAGCGAAGAATGATCTCACCGGTGGCAGGGTCTTCTTCAACCGCCGATATCCGGCAGCGCGTGTAATGAATGCCAAACTGATCCCGTGCCTGCTTGTAGTAAATGTTATATTCCTTGTTAAATGCGCGCTCGTCCATTGTGAAGATGTGACATTCCACACCGGGATTGCGCTGCTTGGCGAGCATCGCTTCCTTCGTGGCATACATACAACAGATCGAGGAACAGTAGGGGTTGCGCTGGTCGCGCGAGCCGACACATTGCAGCCAGGCGATTCGTTTCGGGATCTCTCCATCCGAGATGCGCCGTACGATACCCTCGGTGGGTCCAGATCGTGAGGCGAGACGCTCGTACTGCATCGAGGTGATGACGTTGGGGAGACGCCCATAGCCCAACTCCGGCATCTCGGAGGGATCGAACGGTTTAAATCCCATGGCGAGGATAATAGCGCCAACGTGAATCTTGAGTTCGCAGGGGGTACGGTCTAAGTCGATCGCATTTGTAGGACAAACCTTGAGGCACTCCCCGCAGTCATCGCATTTGTCCGTCCGCTCCAGCAGATAATACGAATTAGGAACTGAGCGAGGTGCGGATTTATCGATCGCTTTGCGGGTGCTCAAACCCAACTGGAATCCGCTGGGTCGAATTTCTGGGCATACCTCCGCACATCGCCCGCAATTCGTACAAAGGTTAGGATCGACAAATTGAGGCCGTCGCTCGAGGGAAATTTGAAAATCGCCGGCTTCTCCCTCGCAGCTAACCAGGTTGGAGGAGGTAAGCAATGTGATGTTCGGATGCCGGTTATGATCGAGGAGAGCGGGGGTGATGGACGGACGGGTGCAGCCGAAGCCATGATCAGAAGTTCCCCGACAAAGGACACAATCGTGGGTGGGGAACATAAAGCCAAGCTGGGCTACCCGTCCTCCTAAAGAGGGCGTAGATTCCAAGAGATAGACGTGGATTCCTGCATCGGCGAGGTCGATCGCCGCCCGCATCCCTCCCACGCCGCCGCCGATGACCAGGACGCTGTCCGCGGTTCCGGTGCCATTTGCGGACTTCAATGCTGGTTGTTGGGTTGTTGCCATTTGCGCTTCCTGCGCCAGACAAGATCAAGGCCGGCGGTAGCCGCCAGCCCGCATAATTCGGCCTATTCCTACCCGATATGTTAGTACCCTGCCCATAGAGCGAATAGTGAGAGATATCACGATGGACAGGGTACATTCTTCATTGCAAGATGTCAGGATCGCATCAGTCGTCTACCTGAAGCAAATATTCGTATGCTGCAAGCGCGGCCTTCGCACCTTCTCCCACCGAGATAAGCACCTGTTCGGAAATCACATCGGTGACGTCTCCGGCCGCGAAGATCCCCTCCGTGGAGGTTTTGTTGCGAGCGTCCACCATAATATGCTCCCTCTCATCGCGTGCGACCAGGTCAGCTACGATTTCCGATTGGGGGATGAGCTCCAATTCGACAAAAAAGGCGTCGGCTTCCAGGTCTTTCTTATCGCCGTTCTTGTCCACTACAATCTTTCGGGCGTAATCATCACCAAGAACTTCCTTAACTCGGAAACCTTCCAGCACCTCGACATTATTCGCCTCGAGGACCTTGCGTCCCATCACCGAGTCCAGCTCCCCATGAGAAGGAGCCACGAGTGTGACCTTCCGGGCGATGCGCGCCAATTCAGCCGTGGATCGCAGCGCAAGCTTCGTGTCACCGATCACCACAACGTCCCGGTCGATAAAGAGAGGCGCGTAGGAGACGGCGCTGTAGCAAAGCCCGCGCATCATAAAATCTTTCTCTCCAGGAACCTCCATCAGACGCCCGCGAGCGCCCGTGGCAACGATGATGGCTTTCGCCTCGTATGTCTTTTCCTCGCGTGTGGTCACCTTGAATCCACCATTTAGTTGCTCGATCTTTTCTACTTTTTCAAACACGCGTGCAAACTCTAGGTAATCTACCTCATTGGCGAACCGGCCGACGACTTCCTGGCCGGTGATGACGAGGTGTTTTTCGACAAAGGGCAGCTGGAGGCGGTAATTGGTCTTGCCACCCAGATCCCGAGTGATCAGAAGTACATCTAGCCTCTTGCGGATTGCGTAGACGGTTGCGGTGAGGCCTGCCGGACCACCGCCCAGAACGATCAAATCATACATCGTCGTTTTCTCCTTCTCAACGTTAGATTTCAGGCTGGGCGATAAAGCCCTCGTTCATCATAACCTCTGTAATGTCGCGGGACCGTTTGATGATTTCGCTTGCGTTTTTTAGTTCCTCTTCGTAGGTCATGGGACTGCGGGCGATGCCCTCCTCGACGGCTTTGGCTGCAACTGCAGCAGCCTCGCGAGGGAAGACTTCCCATTCGTCCATCGTTGGAAGAATGTAGTCGGGTGCAAGCCCTTTCGTTTCGGCCATCTCTGCCAGCGCCGTAGCGGCGGCCATGCACATCGAGTCCGTGATTGTGGACGCGCGCACATCGAGTGTGCCTCGGAAGATCCCCGGGAAACCGAGGGAATTGTTCACCTGGTTGGGGAAATCGGACCGACCGGTGGCGATGACGACTGCGCCCGCTGCTTCTGCTTCCCATGGCCAAATTTCCGGGACGGGATTTGCACAGGCGAACACGATGGCATCTTTCGCCATCTTCTTAATCCAATCGGCTTGAAGAGTGCCCGGCCCTGGCTTGGATAATGCGATAACCACGTCGGCGCCATCCAGCGCCTCAGGGGTCCCGCCTTCCCGGCCTTCTTCGTTCGTAATCTGACAGAACTTCCACTTGTCGACATATTCCGCCTTACGAAGTTCAAGGTCTTTTCTGTTCTTGTGCAGGATCCCCTTGCTATCCACGACACGGCAGAGAGCTGGTGTACCGCCAGAGCTAAAAATCAACCTTGCACAGGCAACGTTCGATGCCCCCGACCCGACAAATACGATCTGGGCATCTTCCAGCTTCTTGCCGACGATCTTAAGCGCATTCATCAGCGCTGCAAGCGTGACCGTGGCGGTTCCCTGCTGATCATCGTGCCAGACGGGGATCTCAGCCTGTTCGCGCAAAGTATCCAGAATCCGGAAACATTTAGGTTGAGAGAGATCCTCCAGGTTGATCCCACCGAATCCGGGCTGGATTAACAGCACCGTCTCGATGATCTTGTCCGGGTCTTTGGTATCAAGCATGATGGGCCAGGCATCGATCCCGCCGAGATACTTATAGAGCAGCGCCTTCCCCTCCATTACGGGGAGCCCTGCTTTGGGGCCGATATCTCCCAGTCCGAGCACACGTGTGCCATCAGAGACGACAGCAACCGTGTTACCTTTATGTGTGTGCTCATAGACGAGGTCCGGATCTTCCTCGATCGCTCGACAGGGTGCGGCGACGCCGGGTGTGTACCATATCGCGAAGTCATTGAAATCGCGGATGCATGATTTTAACGCGATCTCCACTTTCCCACGGTAGAAGGGATGTAGTTTCATCGCATCCGCGGAGGGCTGCTCAGCCTTGGCAAGCAGTTCCTCAACATTGAGTGGGGGGGCCTTTTCGGCCATTTATTCATCCTCCTTGCTCGTATCGAGCGCGGGTTTCCGTTTGTCTACCAATATGCCTCTCTAAACGAGAGGCGCTGAGCTAAAACTGAAGATAGGAATCGGTGTAAATCACTTTGTTCAGGAGCACCTGTACCGTCTTCCATATTGCAGCTTGTTCGGGGTCGGACATATCCACTTCCTCCGGCTGAAGTTCCTCCATGCCAGCCACCCGGTCGAACAATTTCAAGTAGACCGCCTTGACTGCGGTGCTTTCATCGCGTGCTTCAACACTTTGGATCACACCCATCAAATCCTCGTCGAGCGGGTTCAAGATTGCGGCATCAAGACCGGCGCCCATCAACATGGTCACGTAAACACGATCCATGAGAGGACGCATATTGTGTGGAACTTGATTCGAGACGTTCGACAAACCCACGACGGTCATCGGAGGGGGATCCATGACCATCTTCAACATCCGCACTGTCTCGATTGCCTCTGGTACGTATTCCTGGCATCCGGAGACGGTGAGAATCAGTGGGTCGACGAGTAGATTCTCCATTGGGATGCCGACTTCCTCGGCGCGCGGGATCAGCTTCTCCATAGCGATAGCGATCCGCGCGTCGGCGCTGACCGGGATGCCACTCTTCTCAAGGCAAAGCGCGATCAATTTGGCGTCGTATTTTGCCGCCAATGGTGGAACCTGCTCCAGACGTTCTTCCTCCGCGGAGGTGCTGTTGACGATTGCGTTGGACCCCCACAGCTTCAAGCCGGTTTCGATCGCGGCCAAATTGGTCGTATCGAATGAGATGGTCATCCCGGGTACGGCTTCTTGCATGCAGTCCACGAGCCACTCGACGACTTCGGGGCCGTCTTTTTTGCGTGGTCCGATATTGAGGTCGATGGCGTCCGCCCCGCCTTCTTTCTGCTTGCGCGCCAGGTCGACGAAGAAGCCGCCCTCTCGATTTTTAAGGGCCTCTTTTACACTTGGAGAGATGATATGAATGTTTTCGCCGATTTTGAACATATGTCTTCTCCTCTTTTGTCTCGGTTATGTGTTTCAAACCTCAAAGATCACGAAGGATTTTTTCAGTAAGGGCTTCCATCGCTTGGTAAACGGGAGAGCCGCTATTCAATTCGATCAGCGGCTGACCGAGCGCATCCAGCTCATTAACCTTGGGATCCGCTGGAATTACGGCGCCCATTTCCAGATTTAATTCATCAACAGCTTCCTGCAGAGGGTCAGGCAGGGCTCCGGTCACTCGATTTAAAATCAACATCTTGCGGCGCACATCGACTTCTATTTCATCGGCGAGCTGACCGATGTGTTTAGCGGTTCTGATGCCCCGTATTGTGGGATCGGAAACAATCAAGAGCAGGTCGACATCGCGCGTAGTCCTCCTGCTGATATGTTCCATACCAGCCTCATTGTCTACAACGAGATAGGTATAGGTATCACCAAGTGTGTCAATGATCGTCCGCAGGAGGTGGTTGGCGGCGCAGTAGCAGCCCTGACCTTCGGGGCGTCCCATCGCCAGGAGGTCGACCTTCTCCCCCTCCTCTAAGGCCATTTGAATCTCGTGAGTGAGATAATCATGTCGACTGATTGCCACGCCCAACTCGCCCTTCTGGGCAGTGTCCGACATTTCCTCGCGTATCTCGCCGACCGTCATCGGCATTGGAAGACCGAGAGCGATGTGCAAGTTCGCGGCTGGATCCGCGTCGATTGCAAGCAAGGGGCCGCGAACTCGTTTGGCGATACCCTGGACCAGTAGGGCCGCAATGGTGGTTTTACCCGTACCGCCTTTTCCTGCCAATGCGATTGTTTTCGTCATCAATACCAACTCCTCAAAAAAATACCTATCCCGAAGGTCGTGCATTTCTGTAAATTTATCCAATGTGGATCGTTCATTACGGGAGATGTTCCAAGTTCGTCTCCCACTACTTATCCTCTTTCCCCTGCAAGTCATCCTGCCCCCAGACGTCAGCCACGCTTGGGAAGCGGCTGATGTCGGTATGTGGTAAGAAAAGCGCCGCTGTAAAAGCGTCAAAGAAAGTGTTATCTGCTGATAGTTCCATGTAGGTCATACGCTCGGCAATCTCTCGAATCTGCTCACGCGACTCGCTGGAGAGCAACCCCATATATGCACCCAGGGCGGATGTATTGCCCAGGAAGTGGAAAGAATCCCAGGGGAGATCGGGAAGAAGACCGATCTTGATAGCATTCTCGACGTTGATGTACTTTCCGAAAGCTCCTCCGACCAGTACCTGCTGGACGTCCGCGAGATCGACACTAATGCTGGACGCCAGGACGCTGTATCCAGCATAGATGGCTGCCTTCGCCCGCATCAGGTTGTTCACATCGACTTTGGTCAGCACGATATCACGCCCTGTCTCGGTTTCATCAGACCAGGCCACGACATATTCAGGTCCATGCTCCCCTTCCCGAACGCGCGGGGTGTCTAGGTCGAGTTTTACGCTGCCAGAGCGATCGATGACCCCTGTTACGAATAACTCAGACAATAGTGAGATCAAACCCGAGCCGCAAATTCCGCGCGGCTTCACACTGCCGATTACCCGATAGGTCGGCTCGTAGGATTCTGAATGTACCCAAATTTCTTCAATAGCGCCCTCTGTGGCACGCATGCCATCCACCACCCCAGCCCCTTCGAAAGCCGGTCCGGCTGAACAGGCGCAGGTCAGCATCCATTCTCGCGTGCCGAGCACAATTTCCCCATTCGTTCCGACGTCGATGAAGAGGGTAAGTGAGTCGCTGTCGGCGAGTCCGGATGCAAGCACGCCTGCGCTGATGTCCGCGCCCACATAGGAGGCAACGCCGGGCAGGCAGTCTACTGAGGCCAGGGGGTGGAAGGCTAAATCAAGATCGCCCGCCAGGAATCGAGGTGGATGATTAACGGCGGGGACATAGGGAGTCATCCGTATCGTCTCCGGCGGTAATCTAAGGAAGAGGTGGATCATCGTTGTATTGCCAGCGACGGTGACTTTGTATATGTCTTCTGGCAGGACACCGGTTCGACGCTGCAGCTTTTCCAGCAGGACCTGAATCGTCTCGCGTACCAGAGCGCCCAATTCGTTGAGTCCGTCTCCCTTGCTTGCATAAATGATGCGCGATATCACGTCCTCACCGCGTGCAATCTGACCGTTATACTCCGCCGCGGAACCTTTCACTTTCCCGCTGAGGAGATCGACGAGGTAAGCTGTCACTGTGGTTGTGCCAATGTCCAGCGCTACCCCATAGGGATGGAACGGTGCAGATTCGATGGCTATCAATCGTGCTCGACCAGCTCCCGGTGTTGACGCTTCCAACAGGACATGGGGTTTCCAGTCCGATTCCCGTAGAATTGATCCGAAGGTCTGAAGGATCGATAATGGGATCTCAATCGGATCATAGCCCAGTTCGCGGAGCGCACCACGCAAGCGTGAGAGATCATCCTGACTATCGTCCAGTGATGGGGGGTGCATAGATAGCTGGAAGGTCTGGATGCTCTGCTGTTTGTCCGGCTCGTATTCATAGGGCAGTTCGACCGCACGTGCTGTATGTTCGGTGACGAGTCGGCGCTCGATTCGTTCCTGATCGGGGATCGAGATCACCGCATCGCCTTCGATCAGTGCTTGGCAGGCAAGCGCGAATCCTGCGTTTAGATCGTCCGAATTTAGACGGATTGTGGAACGTCTCCGCACCTTGCCAGATTCGATGATCACCGCGCATCGACCGCACCGACCTTGCCCTCCACACGGCTGGGTGATTTCCAGCCCCGTAGTTTGTATCGCCTCCGTGACGAGGGCGCCGGTAGGGACATCGGCAGAGATCTCGGCGGGGAGAAAGGTGACTTTGTGGGTGGCCACAGCTTATGAACTCACTGATTCAGGGTAGAGACGCTGCATGCAACGTCTCTACGCGGTGATCATGCATATGCGTCAGTGATATCGTCACAGATGCGTGCTGCCTCGACCCGGTCGCGATCCCAGAACCAGCGTGTGAGCGAGAGACCTTCGCAGGCGGCGTGGCCAGCGAGACGAATCACACTCGGGATATCCGCCTCACGTGGGCATGAAAGCGTGCATGGAGCCGGTGGACGGCACTGGAAGCAGGCTGCCGCGAGCCGTGCAATAAGTCTGGCATCATAGCCAAGATATGGATCATTCGGTATCTTCGAAATTCTCACGGTCATACAGGTCTCCAGTAAGGAGGGTGGATTGGCAATTAGGCATCGGGGTTCTGGTGAAAAGTGTCCTTTTACTTAGTGCCTTTTACCCTGGTGCCCTATTCCCTTAATCCCGTTTCCCTGTGCTCAGGCTTAATTCCACATTGCTTTCAAATAGGAGCCAATGTCTACCGCTTCCCTTGGTCCGACCATGATCTCCCAGCCGGGAAGTTCCTCCTCCAATTCCCCGGAGAGCACAGAAACATGACCGGGGAGAATAATCTTCTTATGCTTGACTTTATCGCCCGCGCCAAATGTCTTGACATCTTTTGCTATTCGTTCTGCGTCAAATTTCCCTGCAGCCCAGGCAGTAAGGACGCTCATCCCTTCGGCGTCCGCCACCAGAAGCCATCCAGGCCATCCAGCTCCCTCGACCTCATTTGCGATCGCAAAGTAGGTGATCGAGAAGTTGGTGGTGACCATCAAGGGCGAGTCATCTTTCGGGTTATTGATTTCGTAGATCCCGGGTTTAACCTGAATTGGCTTTTGAGGATCGGTATAGATGTTTTGTCGCAGCACGAGCAACGTATACAGGCTGGAAGGGTCAAATTTCTCGATGACGATAAATCCACTGTACTTAGCGATATGCTGTGCAACGAGAAGAGATTCATCAACGCCATCCTGTGCACCTGGGAAACTGATGATCGGGAACCCGAATGGGCGGTAATTACTCTTCACCGCCAACCGCCGCAGGGTCGTGAAGGCATGTAGAGATTCTAAATACCCTCCCGCGGCTGGGTCGAGGACGAGATCTTCCAGACCAGCTTCCTGGATCTTCTGGGTTAGGTCGGCCAGATCGTCAAGATTCTCAGCGTGCACGACTAAGGGGACTTCGGCGTCCTTTGCGATCTCCCCCATCGCCTCCCAGTTATCCGCGTTGGCGGCGTACAGGAGCGGCTTTGACCCTTGAGCGGCCTCCAACCCCGCCTTTGCGAGTTCGGGTTCGGGAGCAATCAGAATCAACGGTTTTTTTGAGCTGTCCACAACGGCGGCGACGGTTTTCTTGAAGCTCTCCGCATTTCCGGAAGCAGCCTCAACTGCGAAGCCGTCAAGGTATAGATCGATGCCCACGTAATCAACAGAATAATCTTCCGCCTCAGTGACCTTCGCTTTCATTGCATCGAGGTCTTCATCATCTCGAACGCGCAGAAAGAACCCCGGTTTGTGGTAGAAGGTCTTCTCGTGTCGATACATGACCGTCTCGTTGCCGACTTCGATCTTGCCATCCCCGCCGTGCAGTTCGATAAGGCGGATGGGGGGCGCCGAAGCGGAAGCGAGTTTCTCGGCAGCCTCTTCGCTGATATGCGGACAATCCTTTAATTCCACCTGTTTGGCAGCTAACTTCATCGCAAATGCCAGACAGGTAGGGAAGTCACAGTCCTTGCAGTTGGTCTGTGGAAGGAGTTTGTAAATCTCAAGACCTGAAAGTGCCATATTTGTCCTCCGCCAAACTACGCTGCTGACGCCAGCAGCGCGTCGATCATGGCTTTTACCCGTTTAAGGGTTTGTGGATGTCTTAGTACGAGTATGTCAGCTCCGGACTGGACCAGAGTTCCGGCAGTTAACGCCTCCCATTCCAGCGCACGGTTCTCCCAATCTCCCCAGCTCTCCGGAACGCCTTCGCCTACTTTTGATTCCTTTACTTTCCAAGTTTCATAACCAGGGTTTACGAGCATGGGCTGTTGGGTCATGCTGTCGCCTTGTAATGCGGCGAGTCGAAGCCGTTCCATTACGGAATAGCCATACTCGATGCCGTATCCAAGAGCTCCTGTCGTCGGGTCCATCACAATGCGTTCCAGCGGTATTCCCATGACGCTGATCAGGATCACCAACTGCTTGGAGAGATTGACATCCATG
>CBDVCG010000014.1:0-15938 GCA_965372425.1 uncultured Anaerolineales bacterium | reverse complement strand
GTACTATGCTCTCCATGGATGGGACGCGTCTACGGCGATTCCACACCTTGAGACCCTTAAATCACTGGGGATCGAAGAGGTTTGCGGCGATATCTCCTCGTGATGAATGATGATGCCCTCAGCGAGTATTAATCTCTCGATCCGTTTGTTCGGAATGCGTGGAAAAGACGCTGGGATGAATCTGCTCCCCGAGACCGTTCAGATCGGCTCATCCGTTCACGATCTCTGGTCTAGCCTGCAAAGCGAAGCTGATCCAGATGAGAGGCTGGCGACTGTGCCAAGTGAAGCTCTCCTCGTCCTTGTAAATGGCAGTCCGATCGAATATGGCGATGGGTGGGAGACCATTCTGTGCGATGGGGACGAAGTTACATATATGCTCAAGACGAGCGGTGGATGAGGTTATGGGAAGAAGCATAACGAAGGGAATAATGCATAAGGAGACGATGACTTCGCGCGAGCGTGTGCTGGCCGCGCTCGCTCACCAGGAGACCGACCGCATACCCATCGATCTGGGCAGCACCTGGATCTCTACTACGACGATTCCATTCTACGAGCGGCTGAAAACGCACTTCGAAGTTGATCGCCCAACAGTCATGATGGAACGGAATATGCAGGTATGTTTCATCGATGAGGAAATCCTGCAGAGGCTTTCAGTAGACACACGATTTGTTTCCTATAACCCTCCCGAACTTCCCCAAAACCAATCCGTGGAGTTGGGGGAAGGCCTTTACCGGGATATTTGGGGAATCGAGTGGATTAAGCCACCGAGCTCGTACTATTACGATCTACACAAGCCGCCCCTGGCAGGGGAGATAAGTGAAGCTGACGTACTGAATCATCCGTGGCCAGAACCGGACGATCCCGGGTACACACGCGGCCTGCGGGAGCGGGTCGAGGCGCTGCGGGACGAGACGGACCATGCCCTCGTTCTCAACCTCTCTCTCTGGGTCCTTCAATGCAGTCAAAACGTACGCGGATACGAGGATTGGTTCATTGATCTGATTAGAGCCCCTGAGTTGATCGAGACTATCGCCGATTGCCTCACGGAATCTATGCTTGGACCGCTGGAGATGGTGACTGACGCCGTAGGCGATCTGGTTGATGTGATCTCCGTATCGGACGACATCGGGCACCAGGATCGATTATGCATGTCACCGGAAACTTATCGGCGAATCTTTAAGCCTCGGCATGCCCGCATGATGGAAGCTATTAAATCGCGCTCCGAGGCACCCATAATGTGGCACACATGCGGCAGCGTATACGATGTTCTCGAGGATCTTATTGACATCGGTGTCGACTCGCTCAATCCTGTACAGACATCGGCAGCCAGGATGGACCCGGTTCAATTGAAGCAGAATTTTGGTGACAAACTCTCATTTTGGGGCGGGATTGATACGATGCGTGTCCTAAACCAGGGAACAAGAGAAGAGATACGCCAGGAGGTCAGAGAAAAGATCACCGCCCTGGCCCGGGGTGGTGGGTTCATCCTCAATCCGGTTCATAACGTCCAACCAGATGTTCCGGTATCCAACTTGCTCGAGATGATAGATGCCGCCCTAGAATTCGGATGGTATCCGATCGAGTGAGCTCCGCTTTGAGTTGCATGCTCGATATGTCCACGTGATTTGTATAGAACGGTACGTCGATTTTCGCATACGCTACACCCCCGCAAGAAATTGACAAAATCAGTTTGTTTATGCTATAAAATACCGCGAGGCGGAATCATGGTACACTCTGTAGAACCAAAAACATCCCCAACACGGTCACCACCTGAAGTGCGCGCGCTTTCGCGTGGACTTCGTTTATTAGAAATACTGGCTGATACCCCTGACGGGCTTCCCCTCACTGAACTCACAGAAGAGGCGCAGCTCTCGAAGAGCAGCACCCACCGTCTCCTCCATACCCTAAAGAGCAATGGCTATGTTCTCCAAAACCCAACCAACAGCCATTATCTTCCCAGCTTAAAGCTGCTCGAGCTGGGAAGCAGGTTGTTGCAGAACAACGATCTCCATGATGTGGCACGGGTGGTTCTGAAAGATCTTGTTGCAATCACCGGAGAAACCGTTCATCTCGTTCTCCTGGACAACAATTCGGCCGTTTATGTCGAAAAAGTTGAGAGCCCGAATTCAATCCGGATGTACTCGAAAATCGGCATGAGCGTCCCCCTTCATTGCACTGGAGTTGGAAAAGCGATACTCGCTTACCTTGCGGACGACAAGCTTGATGCTTTCTTTAGGAATAGCCATCTGACCAGATTTTCAGAGAGAACAATCACAGACCCGGAAATTCTCAGGGCTCAACTTGAGGAGATACGGGCAAACGGATACGCGATCGATGATGGTGAGCACGAAGAGCAAATCCTTTGTCTTGCGGTTCCATTGTTCGCCCGAAATCATCTAGTCGTTGGGGCCGTCAGTATCACCGCAGTGAGTTTCCGGGTGAAGATGGAAAAGCTCATAAGCTGGTGGCCGGATCTGCGCCGCGTGGCTGATCTTCTCAATACCGATCTTACTGGCTATTTCGAACGCTACATTTAAAAGGGTTATCGCGGATAATGGAGTGCGATCCAGGTTTAAAGATCGCCGAAAACGGAGACCCGTCCTAAGTATGCCAAGTACAGAAGCCGATTGCGGGCCGACAGAAAGTTTTATTGTTAGATGCTCAGAATTCTTTTTGAGGGTCCATGAGTAAACCTTTCGATTTTTTCATGCCTGAGAGATGGGATGAAGCTCTGGCCCTTCGAAAACGATTCGACAAGAATGCTGTCGTTCTTGCTGGCGGCACGGATGTGATGATCCTGATTAAAAGAGGGATCATTTCTCCGAAACACATCATCAGCTTGTCACGAACGCCCTCATGGGGGTCCTATGAGTTGAATGGCTCAGTCACATTCAACGCAGGGACGACGTTTCGAAAAATTGAACGCGAGGCTGCACTTCTTCCAGCACACACAGCTTTGGTGCGTGCGGCATCCATGGTCGGGGGAGTCCAAGTCCGCAATGTCGCTACGATCGGGGGAAATCTTTGCAACGCTTCACCGGCGGCGGATTCTGCACCTCCCCTGCTCGCCATGGACGCCGAAATTGTGCTCTATGGTCTTGGCGGCAAGAGAACGCTCCCGATCGATTCGTTCTTCATTGGCCCAGGGAGCACAGCCCTAAATGAGAACGAACTGCTGCAGTCCATCACGATCCCCGAGATGCCAAAGAGGACAGCAACCGAATTCTTGAAATATGGCCGTCGATCCGCAATGGAGATTTCCATTGCCAGCGTCGCGGCTCGCCTGACGATGGATGGGAAAGAAGATATTTGTCAAACTGCTCGGATTGCCCTTGGTGCGGTTGCCCCAACACCTCTGCGTGTGCGTGAAGCAGAGCAGGTCTTGGAAGGCCAGAAGCTAACCACGGAGATCTTGGAGGCGGCCGCCGAGATCGTAAAGCGCGCCATCTCGCCCATATCCGACGTACGTGCAAGCGCAGAATACCGTCGAGAAATGTGCGGCATTCTAGTTAAACGTGTGTTGGATCGGTGCCACGTCACGCTCACGGGGCAACCCATATCATGACGAAATCCCCCATTCAATTGAGTGTCAATCATCACAATTATGAACTGGAAGTGCACCCCTCGAGAACATTGCTGAGCGTGCTCCGGGAGAATCTTGGACTAAGTGGCACTAAAGAAAATTGCCTTGAGGCTGAATGCGGTGTGTGCACTGTCCTGGTGGACGGAGACGCGGTAAATTCATGCATTTACCCCATTATGCACGCGGTTGGGAAGGAAATTACGACGATTGAAGGGCTCACATCACCCGAGGGGCTGCATCTGATGCAACGCGCATTTCTCGCATACGATGCCGTTCAATGTGGATACTGCATCCCCGGGATGATCATGTCCGCGGTAGCGTTGGTGGAAGAGGAACATCAATTAACGGAAGAAAAAATCATCAACGGACTTTCAGGGAATCTATGCCGATGCACCGGGTACGCGAAGATTATCGAGGCCGTCCAAGCCGCAAGTGTGGAGATTAGGGCTGAGGATGTCTGATATGGTTCACAAACCTCGACGCGTCGCCGGACATTCACTCCCTCGCCTGGATGGTTTTGGGAAGGTCACAGGAAAAACCATCTATGGTATGGACTTCGGAATCACTGGGATGCTGCATGGCGCCGTTCTTCGCAGCCCCCATGCGTATGCGCACATCAAGGGAGTAGATACCTCCAGGGCGGTGCGATATCCTGGTGTCCACGCGGTGATTACCGAAACCGAAATCCCAAGCGGTTCTCTTGGAGGTGTCAATCCAGGCAACAAAGCAGGGAAGGGCAGAGACACATCGCAGGGAAAACCGCCCACCCGATATGGTGATGTGGTACTGGACAATACGCTGCTTGCGAGAGATATCGTCCGTTACGTCGGACAACCCATCGCCCTTGTTGCAGCAGATACACTCGAGACCGCTCAGGCTGCCCTTCAGCTCATTGAAGTCCAGTATGAGCCGATGCCCCCCGTCTTCGAAGCCGAAGAAGCGATGCGTTCGGATGCACCACTCGTACACGAAAACTGGGATAGTTATAAGGCCCCCGAAGGTATGGGGCGAGAGGGGAACATTTGCTCGCGAACACGTATACATAAAGGGAACACCGAGGAAGCTTTTTCGAGTGCGGATCTCATCGTCGAACGAACCTACCACACCGGGATCCAGCACCAGGGACATGCTGAACCCAGGGTGGCGGTCGCGAGCGTCGATGGACAGGGTGTCCTCACCATTTGGACATCAACCCAGCTTCCTTTTAACATTCAGAACCTCGTAAGCGGGCTCCTAAACAGGCCAACAAGTTCTATTCGAGTGATTGGGTTGGCCTTGGGAGGTGGATTTGGTTCGAAATTACTTCTTGGCGCTGAGGCTTTTGCTGCTGCTCTCAGCCTTGCTGTGGATGGGCGACCCGTACGTGTGCTCATCACCCCCGGGGATGATTTGCAGGATGGCTACCCCCGTCACCCCAGTCACACCACGCTGCGCGCTGCTGTTCGGAAAGACGGATCCATCACAGCCCTTGAAGGTCGCATCATCCTCGATACGGGAGCTTTTTCCGGAAGCGGGCCTGGACTGGCATCCGTGGCAACGCTTGTCCTGTGTGGTCCTTACCGCATTCCGAACCTGCATGTAGAAGGGCTCGCGGTGTACACGAACAAGGTAAATTTTGGCCCCATGCGAGCACCATCTGGTCCTCAAGCTGCATTCGCCCTCGAATCATTGATAGATGAGATCGCTTCCGAATTGGATATGGATGCGGTTGAACTACGCAAAGTGAACATCGTCGACGAAGGTGACCTGGGGCCAACGGGTCAGGTGCTCACCGGCGTGGGGATGCGTGAAGCGCTAGAAAAAGCGGCTTCTGCGATCGGGTGGGGAGAGCAATCTGCCCCGAATCGCGGCAAAGGCATCGCCATCAGTTGGTGGACCACAACAGGAGGCTCGTCAGGCGTGTTTGTTAAGATGAACCCTGATGGAACTGTTTTGCTTAAAACGGGTGCGGTAGAAATTGGAACAGGCGCCATCACCGCCGGGGCAGCCCAGATTCTTGCAGAAGAACTTGGGATCGATCTTGAAGACATCACTGTTGGCGAAGCGGATACAGGAAACGCGCCATTTGACTACGGTGCTCAAGGAAGCCGTGTCACGGTGGCAGTCGGGCAAGCATGCATCAATGCAGCGCATGACCTCAGGTCGCAACTCCTCGAGTTGGCGAGCGAGCTGTTTGACGTCCCGATCGAAGCGTTGGAAATCGGTGAAAAAGCTGTTTACTTGATCGACAACCCTCTAATCCGGAGATCGTTTGCTGAACTTGCCGGTTACAGCAACGAAAATCGAGGCGGGTTGATTGGTAAAGGAACTTATATTGCTCCACCTACGCCGTATGATGAGTCAACCACTACGAATCATTTTTATCCCGCATTCAACTCGCCAAGTTTTCACGCTCACGCCGTCGAAGTCGAGGTAAATCCGGAGACTTATCGAGTCGAGGTTGTTCGCTACGTGGCGGCACAGGACGTCGGATATGCTGTGAATCCGGGCTTTGTTGAAGGACAAATCCAGGGAGGCGCAGTACAGGCGATCGGTTTTGCACTCAGCGAAGAGATCGTATATGGACCGGATGGTGAAGTGTTGAACCCCAACCTGAGCGATTACAAGATGCCCACGATTGCCGATGTCCCAAAAATTGAACCCATCATCGTTGAAGCGCCCAGCCCACACGGCCCTTACGGAGCCAAAGGCGTCGGAGAGCCATCGGTGCTTCCCGGCGCACCGGCGATTGCCAATGCTATCGCGAGAGCTTGCGGCACACGGGTGAGGCAACTCCCGATCACGGCCGAAAGGATTTGGTCTGAAAGCCAGAAAGAGGGATAATGCCCACAGTCTATTGGTTCGTCCGTCTCAAACCTGGAGTACAGCCAGAGGAGTACATCCGGTTCGTTCAGGAAGTGGACTATGCGGCAGTTAAATCCATTCCCAGCATTGTCAATTATCGCTCAAACAGGGTTCTCGGATCTCTATCGGGAAAGGAGCCACTAGATTTTGACTTTATCGACATCGTTGAAATTACAAACTTGGAATCCTACTTGAAAGATCTTAAGGAGCATCCTGCAGTGGAGGAGGTTCATTCCCGCTCCCTTCAACTCGTTGAAGTCCAATTTAGCGCTGTCTCCGAAATCGTGGACGAAGGATGATGTCTCTGAAACGCAGAAAAACTTGAACACCTTCTCTGTTCCGGATGGCCAAAGACAATTGTGGTAAGCGAGGCAAACTAATGGCCGTCGTTATGTGGTTCTCGAAATTAAAATCTGGTGTCGATCCTGAAGCCTACGAAGAATGGGTTCGCAGAACCGATTACGCCCTGGCGCAAGAGATCGACTGTATACTCAGCTATAAGGTTTATCGTGTAGAAGGACCTTTCCAACACAAAGTCCCAGGAGATTACGACTATATTGAAATTGTCAAAATCACCGATAACGATGCTTATCGAGATGCGCTTAAAAATCATCCCTCGATGGACGTTATCATCGGACAGATAAATACCTTCGTTGTTGGAACAGGTGATGTAATTTGCCATGAGATTGAAGCATGAGTTAAGAGAAAGGAGAAAACACAATAAACAAAAAACGGAATACGAGATCAATTCAAATTCAAGAGGAGAGATGATGAAAGATAAAAGACACATATTCTACTTGATATCCATTGTTATGATGCTCGCCCTTGTCCTCACGGCTTGCGGAGGCGCAACACCAACCCCAGAAGAACCCGAGGATGTAACCGCTCCCGAGGTCGAGGAGGAAGAAGTTGCAGAGCCAGAAGAGGAAGTTGCTGCCGAATGTGGAGAAGATGGGACCATCATCATTGCGTACGATGGCGATATCGACCACATAGAGTTGATGCAATTCCGCAGCATTGCCGCTTATGATGCCACCGCAAACCTCTACGAACCGCTGATCCAACAGGAACTTGTGGACCAAGGCGACAGAATTTTCATCGGATCCGAAAATTTCGTCGGGGCCGGCGCTGAGAGCTACGAAGTATCAGAAGACGGCACGGTCTACACGTTCAATCTCCGGGAAGACGCAATGTTTGCAGACGGGACCTCGATTACGGCTAACGATTACTACTACACCCTCAAACGAGCTCTCGAAGGACCCGGCTATATCACACTCCTCACGGGTTTCATGGCTGTTGATTCCATGGAACAGGTTGAGGTCGTGGATGATTACACGCTGCAGATCACTGCCCACCAGCCAGCCGCACTCGCAGAGATCATCCTGAGCTTCCAAGTTCTAGGGGCGATCAGCGAAGCGACCGCCGAAGAACACGCGACCGCAGATGATCCCTGGGCGGAGGAATGGTTCCGGACGAATTCCAACTCGAGCGGACCCTATGTCATCACCGGCTGGAACGCGGGTGTGGAGTATGTCTTCGAGCCTAATCCCAACTATTGGCGTGGAGCGGACTACTTCAAGAACTGCAAGGTCATTTTCCGCGTAGTACCCGACGCATCAACGCGTGAACAGTTGCTCCGGGCCGGCGATGTCGATGTCGCCCTGGGTGTGCCATTTAGTGATCTGGAGGAACTTGCAGCTGATCCTGATATCACGATCCACAATATACCAACCACGCGTACCTACCATGCCGGGATGAATCAAACACAACCTCCATTCGATGATGTGAGAGTCAGGAAAGCCATCTCCTTGGCCGTACCCTATGCCGCGATCACTGACAATGTGATCTATGGCTATGGCGACAACCCCGGTTCTCCGATTGCCGAAGGAATGGTCACGCACACCAAGGAATTCTTCGATTTCGACCAGGGCACGGTAGAAGAAGCCAAGGCGCTGTTGACGGAGGCTGGTTATCCTGATGGCTTTGAGATCGACATCGTCGTACCACAGGAGGATCAGGCCCGCGTGGATGCTGCGGTTTGGATCCAATCCGGGTTGGCTGAGATAGGCGTCACCCTGAACATCAACGCGCTTCCAATCGCCCAATACCAACAAGTACTCGATGCAATCGACGAGAATGGTGCCCACACGCTTCCGTTCTACATTTTTGAATGGTACTCGTGGGGTAACGATCCCGCCTTCCAGTTCACCTGGAACTTCAAATGCGGCCAGTGGACGAACTACGCCATGGTATGCAATGAAGAGATAGACCAGATCATCGCCGATCTGACATCAAGTTTTGATCCCGCTGAGCGTGAAGCGCTGAGTAAACGCGGACAGGAAATCGTTGTTCAAGAAGAGATCCCCTGGGTGCATCTGTATGCTCCAGATTGGATTGTCGCGACGCGTTCAAACATCGATGGCATCGCTCTCTTTAACGATCTGACGCTGCGCTACGCCTTCCTAGAGAAACACTAGGCGCGGTACCAAAAATACTTCGAGTTATAACCACATTGCAGGGGCACACTATTGTGTGCCCCTGCATGTGAGAAGCCTGTTTAACTTGCTTCCTCGGAGACGGCACGATATGGGATAACTTGAACGACGATCTGGTAAACTCTGGATGATTGCACGAGAATGACGTTTCTGTTTTACAGTTATCATAGCCTTTTTCCCCACATTCAGACTCAAAGATGTTTTTTGCCCTTCAGTCGCAATTTACACTCAGTGCGAAGGATGCTTACACTCAAATGAGGTGCCAGGACACGGTTTTTAAGTCCTAACTTAATCAGATGCCACCAATTTTAAAATATATCCTCCGACGCATGGGACTTGCCATTCTGACTTTGGCAGGTGTGGCGGTGGTGGTATTCATCCTCACCCACATTCTCCCCTCAAACCCTGCTGCGCTGCGCGCAGGTCCCCTCGCAGACGCGGAGATGATCCAAAAATATGAACAAATCATGGGATTGGATCAGCCTCTACATATTCAATTCTTCAAATATGCACAGGAGTTGAGCCACGGAGACCTTGGGGAGAGCTGGCGAACCGGTCAGCCAGTACTTGAGGAACTTTTACAACGTCTTCCGGCGACCCTGGAGCTGGCGCTTACTGCATTTGTTATCGCACTTGTTGTCGGGATCACATTGGGTATTCTTGCAGCCGTCTACGTAGGTACGTGGGTCGATCAAGCTGTGCGCTTGTATGCGACGCTTGGTGCGGCTCAAGCTCTATTCTGGCTTGCTTTACTATGCGTACATATCTTCTACTACAACCTTGGCTGGGCGCCAGCCCCGCTTGATCGGCTCACGATCGGAATGTCAGAGCCGGCGATGATTACGGGGATGTTCACCATCGACAGCCTTCTCGCGGGTGATTTCGAAACCTTCCTTGATGCCGTCAACCACCTCTGGCTGCCTGCACTCGTCCTGGCATTTGTCGTCAGCGCCCCGATCGTCAAGATGACGCGTGCGGCAATGCTGGATACCCTTCATTCGGATTATATCCGTACATCACATGCGATCGGTGTACCCATGAGGAATATGGTCATAAAGGATGCTTTCCGGAATGCCCTCATCCCTGTTCTCACGATGATCGGCATTGTATTTGGTTACCTTATCGCGGGAAATGTGATCATTGAACGCGTCTTTTCTTGGGCGGGTATTGGACAGTATGCGTGGAATGCACTCACGATCAACGATTTCAACGCTGTGCAAGGTTTTGTCCTGCTCATTGCAGTGATGTATGTGACCTTGAATCTATTCATTGATCTTGCGTATGGATTTATCGATCCGCGGATCCGTTTGGATTAACATGGCTGCTGAAATTACATCTACTGCCAATGAAAGGACGATGGAGGCCACAAGGCTCAAGAAAATCACCAACTTCCTCCGTACATGGCCTTTGCTTTCGTTCGGGCTCATCGTGATTGCTTTCTATCTCTTGATCGCCGTTATCGGTCCAGAGATTGCCCCCTACGGATCGGTCGAAACCAATCCGAGTGCCATCTTACAACCACCCTCGGAAGAATTTCTCATGGGTACGGACAAGTTCGGCCGAGATATCTTTTCTCGCGTCTTATACGCCACCAGGTTGGACCTCAGTGTAGCTTTTTCTGTCGCGATCAGCTCTTTTCTCTTGGGATCGGTCATCGGCGCTTTTGCTGGCTACTATGGTGGCTGGCTGGACGATGTTGTGATGCGCATTGTAGACGTGCTGCTCGCTTTCCCTGCCTTTATTCTCGCGATGGCCATCGCCGGAGTTCTAGGAGACAGCGTCACCAATATAATCATCGCCATTGCCATCGCTTACGTTCCTTATTTCATCCGTCTTACGCGGGGAGAAATGCTCAGTAACCGGACCAAGCAGTACGCTGATGCCGCCGTGAGTGTTGGCAACCCTCGATGGAGGGTGATGATTGTGCACTTACTCCCGAATTCTTTGACACCCTCGTTCGTTCAGATGACCCTCGTTCTGGGATGGGCAATCCTTGACGCTGCCGGTCTCGCATTCCTCGGATTGGGGATTACGCCTCCTACCGCGGAGTGGGGCGTTATGGTTGCGGAGGGTGCACAACGCATCATCACCGGTGAATGGTGGGTTTGGCTTTTTCCGGGGTTGGCCATTGTCATTGCCGCCCTCGCATTCAGCCTCGTCGGGGATGGGCTGAGAGATATTACCGCACGTGAGGAACGATGACCGCAGAACCATTGCTGAGGGTCTTTGATCTCACCCTGGAGTTCATAAGCGAGAATCAACAAGTACCTCGTTCGGTGCTTCAGGGGGTGAGCTTCGATGTGTTCCCTCACGAGGTGATGGGTCTCGTCGGGGAAAGCGGATCAGGAAAGACCATGACGGCGCTTTCTATCATGCGTCTTCTACCCCCAGCTGCCAAGATCGTCGGTGGTGAAATCTTCTTTGGCGAATCAAACCTACTCAAATTGTCCGCTCGTGAGATGAGAGCAATACGCGGTGATGAGATCGCTATGATCTTTCAGAATCCTAGAGCTGCGCTCAACCCCCTCATGCGGGTTGGGGACCAGGTCGCACGAGCCGTCTCCCTTCATCATGAGATGTCAAAGCGTGGAGCTTACGAGGAAGCGATCCACCTTCTCGTGCGCGTGGGCATACCTGATGCCGCGAGCAGAGCCCGTGCCTATCCACATCAATTGAGTGGAGGTATGGCGCAGCGAGTCCTCATCGCCATCATGCTCGCCTGCCGTCCCACCCTCCTTATCGCAGATGAACCTACTACGGGACTCGATGTAACTATCCAGGCTCAGATATTCGAGTTGATCAAGGACATCCGGGCTGAAACGCAAGCCTCGCTGCTGCTCATCACGCATGACCTGGGGGTCGTAAGCGAGGTCTGTCAGAGGGTGGCGGTGATGTATGCCGGGCAAATCATGGAGGTTGCTCCGGTACATGAGCTATTTGCGCAACCGCGTCATCCCTATACGGAGCGCTTACTCTCCAGCGTTCTGAGGGTGGATATGCCAAGCGAACTTGATACTTCAAAAGCGATGGCATTTACGAGTATAGATTACGAGAACCCTGGCTGCCGATTCGCGAATCGGTGCCCGTATGCATTTGATCCATGCTGGGATCATCGACCGCATCCATTACAAATTTCGGCTGGCCAGATGGTTGTATGCCATAAAGTGTCTCAGGAGCTTCAATGACGGAACCGTTGGTTCGCGTTGAGGATCTACACAAACATTTCAAAGAAGGGAAGAGCACGATCCACGCCGTGAACGGCGTGAGCTTTGAGATTTATCCCGGTGAAGCTGTCGGGCTCGTTGGAGAAAGCGGATGCGGCAAGAGCACAACTGCACGCTGTATCCTGCGTTTAGAGAACCCCACAAGTGGCCGCATCGTCTTCAACAGAGAAGATATCACCGCGCTATCCTCAGATCAATTGCGCAGGATGCGCAGCGAGTTTCAGATGGTCTTCCAGGATCCTGGCGAATCTCTCAACCCCAGGTTCTCCATGCGCAGAATGCTGAAGGAACCGTTGACCCTTCATGGCATGTATACGGGAGAAGATCAACTATGCGATGCTGTGCAAAGCGTTAACCTGGAGGTGGAACATCTGGCTCGTCTGCCTCACCAACTCAGTGGAGGACAGAAGCAGCGCTTCGGCTTTGCCAGGGCGATGATCACAAATCCACAATTCATCGTCCTCGATGAGCCCACATCTTCGCTTGACATGTCACTGCGCATCCACGTTATTGACCTCTTGCGCAAGTTGCAGAAGGAATTCAACCTTTCATACTTATTCATATCCCATGATCTGAGTACGATCCGTCATATCTGCGATCGCGTTTTGGTTATGTACCTGGGGCGGATCGTTGAAATGGGGCGTACCGAAGATGTTTTCGATCACCCATCACACATTTATACGAAGGCGTTGCTTTCCGCGATACCGATTCCTGACCCAACCATCAGGAGAGAGCGACTGCTTCTTAAGGGAGAGACTCCCACGGCACGCACGTTAATAAAAGGGTGTGGTTTACAGGACAGATGCCCCTATACGACGGAGGAATGTTTGGTACCCCTACCTTTTTATGATCTAGGTAATGGGCACCTGGTTGCTTGCAGGTTGGCAAAACCGGAACAATCATAGGCAAGCGAGACAAATCGCTATCTACCCTTGCTCCTCCGCGTTGTTTTCGTTTACCAATTAGCCAAAGACCGCATCGATGATTCTCAGTATCCAGGGGCTTTAAGTTCCGTGCAGATCGCGTTGAGTTCCGGGGGGACGAAGACGCCATCTTCCAGAAGCGCCACTCCGTCAAGCGTGACGGATGGTTTTAGCACGACGCAATCTGTATGGGATGCGGCATTTACCTCAGGGGTGGAGCCGAATCCAAATGTCAGTGCTCCAAAGACTCGCTCATCCTCGATAATTCGGCCGCTGGGTGTCTGAACGCCAGGATTAAAACCATAGCAATAATGCGCCATCTTATACAACTCGGGATCATCATGACTCGCAAGCCATCGACGATATAGAGCCGCTTCCTCACCGCCATCGACCCTGACGATCTTGCCCGATATAATACGCAGCTCAACCCTGCCGTGAAGGATCCCGATCTCTGATGGTGGCCATATGACCCCATCAACTACAATGGTGCCCTGGATGCTTTCGACAATAGGGAGATGGCACGCCTGACCACTGAGCATCACAACATCACCGGGATCTGCTGCTATTTTCCCGCTCTGATGTGCCTCGCCGGACATCTGTGCGACGACGTGTGTCCCTTTTTCGCTTGTGACGACGATTTCTTGAGCTTCTTTAAACAACCTCACCAAGACGTCGCCCATCATCATCACCTTCGATTGGTCCACATGTCCTATGGTTCGCACACACATTTCAGCATCCATACCGGACAGACATGCGTACCTGCAGCCGTGCTTTGTGGCCTCCTGACGAGCCTGTGTGTAAAGGATGTATTGAACGGCGAATTCAACCCAGACATCTGCAGATTTGATGGCTGCAGCAACCGCCCGTGGGGGTTCTTCATGAGCTTCGGATTTCGATGGGTACATGAGGAGCGTTGGATGGGCGCCCACGGCAAGCGCTGCATCAACAGCTGATCGCGCAACTTGGAAGTCTCCGAGTGAATCAACTGTGATAACAACATCCTCGCCGCGTTTCGTACACATGACATCTCTTAGAAATCTTGTGAGGGATTCTACAAGCTCCACTGTTTACGGACCTTTCATCCCATCAATGATAGGGGAATGATTGGGCTACCGTCATCGCTATTCAAAGCCTGGACCCGCCTCTGGAATAATATATATCAGGGTGTTGAATCAGGAATCCTGATTCTCGTTGATCATCGGATGGAGTTAACTACTTCGGCAGGTGAGCTCCGAAAACAGTCCGATTGAAGAGCAACGAGGCAGGGCACAACTATTTGCTGGCTTAGAATTTTGGAATTTCCGCTCCCCCATCAGCCCGAATGGTCATCCCCGTCACGCTATCGAAGGCCGGCATACAGAGCGCGGCGATTAACTCGGCAATCTCTCCTCTGGTCACGAGTCGCTTCAAAGGCGCTCTTGCTTTATACCTTTCCCCGAATGTAGGGTCGATCTTATGGATAATTGGGAGGCTTTCAACTATTTGCCCAGGTGCGACGGCGTTGACGGTGATTTCAGGGCCCAGCTCGATCGCAAGAGATTCCGTCATCACCATGACACTCTTTTTTGCTAAAGTGTATGCGCCATGATTGCGAATATATGCTGAGCCTGCACTCATGCTGACGATGCGCCCCCATCCATTTTCCTTCATCTGGGGAGCAAGTTCCTTTGCTGTGAGGTAGATCGCCTTGACGTTTACATCCATAACTCGATCCCAATCCTCATCTTTTAAATCGAGGAAAGGTTCCAAGTTGAATGGCCCGGCATTGTTGATCAGGATATCTATTTTTCCGAATGCTTGGACTCCTTCGCGGCACAGCCGTACCACTTCAGCGCTTACGGTTAGATCTGCAGATATGGCCACGGCTTCAACGTCGTGTGATTCAATGCTCTCCAATACCTGCTCTTTTTCCTTCTCTAACTCGGGTGTAGGTACGTCATTGATAATCACATTGGCACCATAACGAGCGAATGTTTCCGCCGTAACGGGACCTAAATTGCGGTACGAGCCGGTGATGAGCACAACTTTGCCGGCAAATGGCTTTTCAGGCATTCTTCCCTCCGTTTGATCCTATCTCTGGATCGCTATTCAATCTCTCTCGGCTTTCTCTGTGGATGTTGATCTCCAGTCAGGGGTGAAGTTCGCAAGATTAATAAGGAGGTCGTCGATATCTTCTATTGAAGTAGTAGGCGCCATGTGTCCAATCCGGAAGATGACATCCTTTAATTTCTCTCCCAATCCACCTGCAATTTTCGTATCGTGGACGGTCGACATATACGCGACAATTTCACTTGTGGGAACTCCCGGAGGTCCATACGCGGCTGTGAGCACAGGCGCAAGTAATTCATCCGGTGTAAATGGTCTCATCTCAATTCGGCGCAATCCCTCCCGTAGATGCACAGCCAACATCCTGTACCTCGCTATCCGTGCCTCGATCCCTTCCGCTTGAAGGCTTTCCAAACTCTTTCTCAAAGCCAATACATTGTTCGTGGCCATGGTGATTGGAAATGGATGCCAATCTGCCCACGCCTGTTGATAGTGTTTCCATACGCGCAGATCCAGGTACCATCCATGTGATTTCTCGGGAACGCGATCGATCGCTTCCCACGCTCTAAATCCAACCGCGACCGTGGCGAGGCCCGGAGGTGCGCCGAGGCATTTCTGAGAGGCAGATACACATACATCTATTCCCCATTCATCCATGTCCATGGGAAGACCCCCCAGTGAAGCGACCGCATCGACGATATAAGGGATATCAAGCTCGTTCGCTATCTTGCCAATATCCTTGATAGGATTAACAATGGTTGTTGACGTCTCAAGATGTACGATCGCTAACGCAGATGCATCTGTGTGTTGGCTGACTATCTTC
>CBDVCG010000013.1:0-16007 GCA_965372425.1 uncultured Anaerolineales bacterium | reverse complement strand
AAAATTGCATAGGGTACGCGCACACCATCTATCGTCAAGTATTGGTCATCATCCGCCGATATTTGTTCCCAGTCGCTGTGCTGGTAAAGACGCTCCATTTTTTCATCGGAGAGGCTGTGTTCGAGGATGCTGTCAGGACGTGCTGGATTGAAACGGGTGCGATTTTTACGAAGAGACTCCTCATAGGAAACATCGATGTAGAGAACAGCGGCTTTCTTTAAAAGATCCGTGTCGAAGTGTCCCAACGCTGCTCGATAGCCGCCATGTTCTGATCCCCGGGCGAATTCGATGATTGCGGTGCCGTCATCACCGGAGTCGCGCCTCCATTTTATATATTCAAGATTCAGCTTACGAATGAGCAGATGCCATAGATCGTCAAAGAGGAAATAGCCATCAGGCGTGGTATACAGCCGGTTACGCTTGAACACCTTTTCGAGAAGGTCATCCTCTTCAAACCAGGTCCAGAGCATGGGGAAATCGTCAAAAACATTGAAAGCTCCAATATGAAATCTTTCCAGACGATCTTCCGGAGAAACCTCGCGCAGGGTATGGATGATCTCGCTTTTACCTGCTGCGGGTCTGGCGATCATGATGAGTACGGGGAAGTGCGTTTGCATGTCAGCTCCGTCAAGATAGGGTTCAGTGAAGGATATTCTCACGCTTAATGAAGGTATTCGTCAAGGGTGATGAATGTTTTTTATCCTTCGAGCAGGGATGGTAGAATGGAATCCTTCAAGGTTGTATTGCCAGGTGGTTTTCCCTGGTGTCCACGAGAGCTGAAGAATGAAGGGTTGTCCTGGGTGAAGGATTCAAGTTGTATCTTCTGCCAGATCATCGATGATAAAGCCGAAGGGAGCATCGTCCATCGGGATGATCTTGTGACCGCATTTATGGACATCCGGCCTGTTAATTCTGGACATCTGCTTGTCGTCCCCAATGAGCACGCTGCGGATTTACGCGCCCTGGATGAAGAAGTGGCTGGGCACGTTTTCAAGATTGGAAAACGATTAGCGAGAGGTCTTCGACGTACCGATTTGAACTGCGAAGGCGTAAACCTTCACATGGCAGATGGGTCGGCTGCTGGACAGGTCGTTTTTCACACGCACCTTCATGTGATCCCCCGTTTCGTTGGAGATGGGCTAGGGTTCCTCATCCATGGGCAACGGCATGTGAGCCCATCGCGTGAAGAGTTGGATGAGACGGCGGGAAAAATCACGCAAGCTCTCGCAGAAGATGTGCATAATCTTAAGTGATGATCAGAATTAGGTAAATGGGTTAGAGATTTGACAGGATTTGATACCATCTGTGTTTATTGTGGTTCAAGCGATCGTGTTCCAGGAGAGTACCTCGATGCGGCCCGACGGTTGGCACGAGCGCTGAGCGGTAAGAGTTCCCGGCTTGTGTATGGTGGTGGGAGTACGGGTTTGATGGGAACTTTGGCCAATGAAGCTATCATGAGCGGCTTGGATGTTCTGGGCATAATCCCGGAGGCGTTTAATACCCCGCAGCTAGCACACAACAGCCTGGGAGAGATGCAGGTTGTGGGAACAATCCATGAGCGTAAGGCGCGTATGGCGGAGATAGCGGACGCATTCATTGCGTTACCGGGAGGATATGGCACGCTCGAGGAATTGTTTGAAATCCTGACCTGGGCACAAATTGGATTTCATCATAAGCCTGTCGGAATTCTTAATTGTCAGGGATACTTTGATCCTCTGATGACATTCCTCGATCATGTACAACATGAGGGGTTCGTTTATCAGGAACATCGCGATTTGTTCATTCTGCATGACGACCCCGATATTTTATTAGAGATGATGGCGGCATATATTCCGCCGCAAAATATCAGCCGCTGGGTAACCAGGGAGGATGGTAAGCTATGACCGCAGCCCAATTTTTTGATCACTGGAATAAAGTCTGGCGCGATTTGATGCGTGCGGTTTCCATGCTGCAGGATGAAGATCTTGCCTATTGCCCCAGTGAAAACTACGGGCGCAGCGTCGGAGACATTCTCAGACATATCATCAATCTCGAACGCGGGTGGATCCATTTCGTCGTCCGCCGATCCCTCTCAAGCTGGCCGGATGAGGAGACGGAGCGCTTGCGTTCACTCGAGTCCATCCGAGCCGAGATGGAAAGCGTGCATAAGGATACGATGGATTATTTGGATACGGTGCCGATAGATGATTTCGATCGAATCGTGCAGGTGCCCGGAGACGGTACACCCAAGTTAGATTGGATCCTCTGGCATGTGTTCGAACAGGAAATTCACCATCGTGGTGAGATATACCTGTGTTTGAGCTTGCTGGGCAAGGACCGGCCGAAAACGGATCGACCCGGCTGAGCACTGCCGCTTCGGCTCTCTTATACGATTGCCCCCCAAACCTTTTCATCAACACCAGGAAGCATGATCCGCGGTGAGGAAACTTAATGGCAGAATCTCCCATACGTATGCTCCACTTTGCCGACGTGCACATCGGTATGGAGAATTACGGCCGGATCGATCCTGACACCGGCACATCAACACGAGTGCGGGATTTTCTCGATCGTCTTGATGAGGCGATCGATTTCGCCCTGGACAACCGTGCCGATCTGGCGGTTTTCTCAGGTGATGCGTTTAAGAGCCGGAATCCCGACCCGACACAGCAGCGCGAGTTTGCCCAGCGTATCAAGCGGTTGGCAGATACCATGCCCACCCTCCTTCTTGTCGGGAACCACGACATGCCGGGCATGACGGCAAAAGCCAATAGCCTCGATATCTTTCGAGCTCTCGATGTCCCCGGGGTGATCGTTGGGCATAAAATCGACAAGGCGATTATCGAGACGAAAAGCGGACCAGTTTTCCTTGCATGGATACCCTACCCGATGCGGAATCGGCTTCTCGCGCGAGAGGAACACGTCGGGAAATCCATCGAGGAGTTAGAAAAAACGCTCAGGAGCGTCCTCACCGACAATCTCGATGTCTTGGCTCAAAAAGCGGGGAAACATGACATGCCGCGCGTCTTGGCGGGTCATTTCAGCGTAAGCGAAGCGAAATGGGGGTCAGAGCGATCCGTCATGCTGGGACGCGATGTGACGGTCCCGATTTCATCCATGGCAAATGAAGCGTGGGATTATGTAGCTCTTGGGCATATTCATAAGCACCAGGATGTCCATCCAAACCGCTATCCACCTGTGGTGTACTGCGGCTCTCTCGAACGAATCGATTTCGGTGAAGAGGGGGAAGCAAAGGGTTTCTGTTGGGTGGAGCTGGCGCGCGGTCGCACCACCTGGAACTTTATCGAAGTCGCCGCTCGTCCCTTCCATACCATTTCCATTGATGTTCGCGAGGAGGTCGATCCCACCAAGGAAGTAGTTGAGGCGCTCGAGAAAATTCAGCTGAAGGGCGCGGTCATCCGTATAAAGATACAAATGCGGCCCGAGCAAATGGCCGCCTTGCGGGATCGTGAAATCCGCGAAGCCGCAGAAGGTGCGATGAGCTTCTCGATGATAAGGGAAGTTGAAACTGATGCGAGGGCCAGGCTTGGGGACCTTGAACCCGAAACCCTCGCGCCTATCGAATTGCTCGAGCGCTATTTATCGACACGAGAAATCGATCCCGAAAGAATTGACGTTCTTCTTGGCAAAGCGCAAGAACTTCTTGACCCATCCTAGTTCCGATTTAATATCCTGGCTGATGCATGATTCCCATTGAAATCGAGCCCATCAATTTTCTCGCCTACCGCAACCCGGGCCCCTTGAGCTTTGAAGGGATCCACGTCGCCTGTCTGACAGGTCCGAATGGCGCCGGTAAATCGTCCCTCCTGGACGCCATGACGTGGGCGGTATGGGGGAAGGCGCGCGGCAGCTCCCCCGATGACCTCGTTCATCAAATTCATGATGGAGATCTCTCGCCTGGCTCCAGAGACATGCGAGTGTCTTTCTCCTTTCGCCAGGATGGCCAGATCTACCGCGTCATCCGACAACGTAAGTCGGGGAAACGAGGGGCGTCTCTCCTTGATTTTCAAGTCTGGAACAGCTTGAGTGGGACCTGGCACCCGCTTTCGGAGGGCACGATACGCGCGACCCAGAAGAAAATTGGCGCATTGATCCGGCTTGATTATGAGACCTTCATCAATTCGGCATTGCTCATTCAAGGTCGGGCAGACGAGTTCACTACCAAAACACCTGCGCAGCGCAAACAAGTTCTTTCCAACATTCTTGCCCTCTCGCGCTGGGAAGATTATGAGCAGCGCGCCAAAGACATCATCGTCGAGATCAAGACAGACCTGCAGCGTTTGGACGGCAGACTTGAAGAGCTTGATAAGGAACTTTCGCTGGGTGATGTACATAAAATCGAGCTTGAAAAGGCGGAAATAAGGGCTGTAGAAATTGCCACTGAGTTATCGGAAACCGAAAAGGTGTGGGCTGATCTTGAGGGTGCCCGTACCGAGTTAGTGTCATGGCAAAGGCAGATTGATGATGCGACCCGTAGAATATCTTCCTTCGAAAGAGAAGTGAAGGAGGCAGAATCGGAACGGAAAACCCTGGCCCCACAAGCCAACCGCGAAGTACTTCAAGCAGCATTGGCCGAGGCGGGTGGCTCTCTGGATGCGTTGGCCCCAATAAAGAAGCAGTTAGATGATGTGCACCTGAAAAAGACTGCGCGCACTGAAGAGGCCGCTCACCTGCGAGGGATTAATACCGCGCTCGGACCGGAAACCGAACCGATCAAGACGAGGGTAAAGGTGTTGAGCGAGACGGAGGATCCCTCCTGTCCCACGTGTGGTCAGCCCCTTACGGAAGAACATAGGTACGAGGTCATTGCAGAGCTTCAAGGAACAATCGAGATCCGCCGGGATGCATTCCGAATCAATCGTGAACGAATTGAAACGCTTGAGGTGGAGATCGGCGCACTGAATTCGAAAGAAAAGAAGCTATCTGATGAGTTTGAGGCGAAACCCAGACTCGAGAAGAAGATGATCGAACTGAGTTCCGCCCTCTCTCGTGCGGATGAAGCTGAGCAGAGGATGTTAGCTCAGGCTGAGCGGATCGAGCGATGGAAGAAGGACATCAACGCAGAAAGCGAGTCCAGGAAGAAGAGTGAAGACGAGGTGAGAAAAGCAGAGCAGCGATTACGCTCGGCTACACTGACTCAGGGGGACATTGACAAACTCAGAGTTGAGAAGCGCATGGCGGACGAGCGTGTGGGCGGCGCCCGACAGAAGATGAACGCGCTGCAATCATACGCAGAGCAGCGCGATAAATGTTTGCAGGAACGAGAGCAGCAGGCAGGAGATCTCGGGGTAGTTGAGGAGCTTCGCGATGCATTTGGTAAGCGGGGTGTACCTGCGATGATCATCGAGACGGTTGTTCCAGAGCTCGAGCGTTCAGCCACTGAGCTGCTTCACCGTTTATCCGAAGGAAGGATGAACGTCCGAATAGAGACTCAGCGTGAGACGAAGTCCGGGGAAGTGCGGGAGGCGCTCGACATCATCATTTCAGACGAATTGGGCAGCCGACCCTATGAGATGTATTCAGGAGGCGAAGCCTTCCGAATAAACTTCGCCATCCGCATCGCCCTCTCGCAGCTGCTCGCCAGGCGCGCGGGCGCTCAATTGCGGAGCCTCTTCATCGATGAAGGTTTCGGAACGCAGGACGCACGTGGTCGCGAGCAACTGGTGGCCGCAATCAACACAATCCAGGACGACTTTGATCTCATCATTGTGATCACGCACATCGACGAATTAAAAGACGCATTCCCCACTCGTATTGAAGTTGAAAAAACTTCGACAGGATCTCGTTACCGGCTTACATGATGGTGAGTTGGCCCATTGACCTCTTGAGGTTAGCAGAAAAATTCCTGGGCCCGATAACCGTTGTCATGGATTTATTAACCCCTCTCAATAGCGGATGAGGTCTCATCTACGAACAGATCGTGGTTTATGGCCTCGGATCGATCGCTGGTTGGAAAACGGGGAACCCTCTTCCATGAATAGGACAGTGTGGAGATTCTCGAGCGTGGAAACTACGCGCGCAGCCAGACGGAGAAGCACGATCCTTTGCCAGGGATCCCTTCGCTCGCTACCGCGATTCTGCCGCCATGACGTGAGACGATTTCCTCGCATATGGCGAGACCCAAGCCGGTGCCCGGTGCGCCGGTGGATTTGCTGGCTTCTCCCCGGTAGAACCGATTGAAAATGTCAGCTTGCTCACTGAGTGGGATGCCCAGGCCAGTATCCTCAACTTCAACGACCATCCAGTTATCGCCGTTTTCGCGATCGAGACGAGTTCGCAGGGTAATTACGCCTCCCTCCGGCGTGTAATTCATGGCATTGGTCAGCAAATTCGTGAAGATCTGCCCAATAAGCCTGCTGTCGCCGGCGATCGGGGGGAGGTTATCGTGCAGTTCGAGTTCAAGCGATAGGCCCTGACTGGCGGCGAGCGATCTTCGATCTATCGCAAGTGATTCCAAAATCGTGTTGATATCCACATCTGCAGTCCGAATCGGCGTTGCGTCTACGTCGAGAGATGACAAAGAGAGGAGATCGTCGATCAGATTGGACAGACGTTCGCTCTCACGCGTGAGGGTCTTTAAGTAGCGGGTAACTTTTTCTTTATCCCTGATCCTGTCCATAAGATCGAGATAAAGGCGGATATTCGTCAGGGGCGTGCGCAGTTCATGGGAGACATCTGATACGAATTGAGATTTTAACCTGTCGATCTCCTTGCGCGCGCTGATATCGTGCATCACGGTGACAAAATCAACTGCTTCTAACGTGGGACCGAGCACGGGTGTAAGTGAAATCTCGGCTTCGTACTCAGAACCGTCTTTACGACGATTCGTGACTTCACCGCGCCATGTCTCCCCGGCGCGAACGGATTTCATCATTACGGCATGACTTTTTGTATCGAATTCTTCGCTGCGCAGGATGGAGGGTTCCTCGCCCAGCGCTTCATCTGCAGAGTAGCCCGTCTGCCGTTCCCAGGCTGGGTTGACAAATTGGATGATCCCATCCCGATCTGTCACCATCACGGCATCACCTATGTTGGTAAGGAGCGCGTTCAGACGATCGCGCTCGGCTTCGAGCGCCTTCTCGAGCGCGATCCTCTCAGATATGTCCGTGACCAACCCCGTGATCCCTTGCGGATTGCCTTCCGCGTCCGTAATCAGGCTTATGCCGATTAGTGTCGGGATCCGTCGGCCGCTTCGGGAGAAAAATTCAAACTCGAACACCGCCTGCGGAGAAAGTTCGCCTCGTAGACGGGCCTCAAATTGAGCCATCATTGTGGCCGTTGTCTCTGCTGGTATCAAATCAAACTTGGTGAATGGTTGACCGATGATCTCATTAAGTGGAATATCAGCCATGTCGGCCAACGTTTGGTTGGCGTAAGTGATCCTCCCGGTTGTGTCCAACTGGAAAATTCCGGCTTGTGCGGTTTCTACGAGGCCCCGGTAGCGAGATTCTGATAAGGCGAGCTCGCGAGTTCTCTCGATGACTTCGGCTTCTAATCGCTGTGCCTGCGATTCGATTTGACCGTAGAGATGTGCATTTTCAATCGAGATAGCCGCTTGCGCTCCGAACGCCATGAGCAGGTCCAAATCGTCGATTGTGAATGGCCGTTCTAGGCCCATCCTGCGTACAGTCATGGATCCCATCGTGCGCTGCCGGATTGATAGCGGAACGATGGCGAGACACTCCAGTTCATCATCTGGCGTGTTAGGAACTTGCACACTGCGGGTATCTTCGCTGGGATTGTTGATGATCAGGGGTTCCCCCGTCCGAATCACTTCGCCGGTAAGACCTTGTCCGAGTTTCAATTCGAAGGAGGAGATAGCTTCAGCATTCGGTTCCAAGGCAACAACACAGCGGATCACGCCTTCTTCATAGTCGGCCAGATGAATTCGGCTTCCATCCGCTTCAAGCAAGTTATTCGCATGCATGGCGATTTCATGTAAGACAGTGTCGGCGTCAAGTGAGGCTGAGATTGTGCGCGCGGTACGAATTAGGACTTTTGACTCTTCAGCGCTCTTATTCGCCTCTTCATACAACAGTGCTTTTTTAATTGCGATCGCGGCCATGCTGGTAATGGCTTCAGTTTGCTCCACGTGATCCTGTGTAAACTTGACTTCATCGGAGTGGTTGAAAACTCCCATGATGCCGATCGTCTCGTCGCCTACGATGAGGGGTATGCCGATGACGGATTTTATTCCTGCATCGATGGCGCTCTGGGTGGCGTCAGGGTGGTTGGGATAATCATTAATGAGCAGGGGGGAGCGCTGGTTTAGTGCCGTCCAAATCGCGCCCTCTCCCCGGGGCGTCGGATGTGAATCGGTCTCCTCTGGTTTGCCGTAGATATAAGGGAAGTATATGGTGCCTTTATTCGGCTCAATTAACCCGATCGTACCCGAATCGGCGCCAGTCGCTTCCGCGCACGCACGCAATACGGTTTCCATGACCTCATTCATGTCCACGGCTCTTGCGAGCAGCTCCGCGATGGTGTTGCGCAATCTCTGCTGTTCGAGCGCGAGTTCGAGCTTATGTCGGTTTCTCACCTGACCAAGTGCGATCGCGACGTGATCTGCCAGCGCCTCAACAAAAGGGGCATCCTCGACCGTCAACCAGTGTGCCGAGACATTAATGGTACCGATAGGTTCATCCTCAAAGATCAGGGGTGCGACGATGACCTTGTCATCGCCTAGCAACTTCATGATGCGAGGTAGGAGTGGATGCAGCGCTTGGGGCATAATCTCCTTGACTGTGCTGACACGATCCTCTGTGAAGACAGCTTTTCCGGTGGAAAGTGCAGTTGAATACACCTCCGCGCTGTTGGGGTCGAAAGTGTACCCGGCAATTTCATACCCTGTCAGCTTTTTCAGTGAAGACTCAAGCGTTGGACTGAGGGAACGGGTTTGAACCTGAAGTTGGCCGTCTGGGGTGAGGAGCGCCACGGTTCCTCGGAGCTTCAAGCGTCGCAGTTCTTCCGCTACTGCGCGAATCACGTCTCGCTCATTTGAGGACGCCTTGCGTGCGACGCCAGCCGCGACGCTGAGCGCGGAGACCCAGATCGTATCTGCTTCAGGTCGACCTTTTTCCTTTGCTGGCAAAGGGAGCACCTCAGAATCTCAAATCACGGGTTAGTGTATCACGATTGATTTAACCATACTCGGAGCAGAGCAGCGATGCTATTCCTTTACATAACTAGAGATAGCCATTGTCGCCAAACCACTGATGGGCTTCCTGAATGGCATGACGGATGGGTTGCGGATCTGGGAGTGAGAATGTATTACGGGCTTTGTTGGTGTCATAGTAGAAGAATTGGCCAGCCATTTTTAAGATATGCCCGCGTATGGGGAACTTTGTGGTTCGATTAAGAAGATCGGCGATCGCGCTCATGCGCCCAAGCGTGCTTCCCGAGATGCTCCGACGAGGCCGGGCTCGTCCTACCACGTCTGAGATCACATATAACAGGATACGGGCAGAGATATTCTCCCCCCCAAGGATGTAGCGTTCACCGCACACCCCGCTCTCAATCGCGGCGATATGCCCCATAACCACATCATCAATATGAACAACGTTGAGCCCACCTGGTGGGACGGGCGGGATCCATCCCCGGGCAATGTACCTGACAATGGCGCTCGATACCAGATTCTTATCCCCAGCACCGATTACTGCGGAAGGATTAAGGATGACGGCATCGTGACCCATCCGTGCATATTGGCGGACTTCTTCCTCTGCGAGATGTTTTGCATATCCATAGGGCCATCGCTTCGGGTCGTAGTTCCAGGTGTGTTTTTCCGTCATCAAGGGAACCGTTTCCTGATCGGTCTTATGTTCAGGAACACCGAGCGCTGCGACGGAGGATGTGTATATCACGCGCTTCACCTTTGAATGAAGCGCCGCGGCCAAGACGTTCTTCGTACCCATGATGTGACTCGCTGCCATCTCTTCGTGGTTCTTCCATCCGCCGACATGCGCCGCACAATGGAACACAATATCGACATCCTTCATGGCAGCATGAAGGGAGGGTGGATCGAACAAATCGCCTTGTACACGTTTTATGGGGAGATCCTGGAGCAGGATCATCGAGCTCGTCGGACGGTGTAAGGCAGCCACATCATAGCCGGAATCGTGTAATCTCCTGCATAGGTGTGAGCCGATAAAACCCGTGGCACCCGTGACGAGTATTCGCATCAGGATATGAGCCGGAAGGTCATAGAGGATTGACGCGTCTTCCAGCTGCTAGACCTCACCTGGAAGAATTCTACCACCCATCATCGTGGCTTGATGTGCACGGTGTCCCAGATGAAATATACACATCATGCTGTCTTTGTGTGCTTCGGCATCGACTCAGGAAACTTCGCATGGGGAGCAGATAATTCCCGAATTATAATCTTGATTTTCTTTACATTAAACCGCTCACTGGGTAGACTTCAGGCAGAGTTTTTAAACGCGAGGTGAACATGGGCATATTTACAAACTGGAAAGAAGTACTCGACACGGCAAACCTGTCTCCGGACAAGGAAATGGATGTGGTCAGCAAGTGGTTGATCATCACGCGCGCGGCTGTGTTTTCAATGACGGCGACCTCGGGTCTCATTGGTGGGTTGCTTGCGGCGGCGTTTGTGGAGAACCCGAACTGGCTGAACTTTGCACTCGCAACTGTTGGTCTGGTCCTGGCGCACGCCTCGAATAACATGATCAACGATTACTTCGATCTCGAGGGGGGCGTCGATACGGATGAATACGCCCGGGCTCTTTACGCACCCCACCCGATCCTGGGCGGCCTGATTTCGAAGGGCGGCTTGCGAAGAGCCATCCTGCTGGTGAATTTTCTTGATGCGCTTATCCTCACATATTTTGTGGTCACTGTCGGATGGCCCGTACTCGTATTTGCCCTTGCAGGACTCTTCATCAGCGTGTTCTATGTCGCACCTCCGATCAGGTTCAAGCACATCGGCTTGGGCGAACTAGGTGTTTTCATCGTATGGGGTCCATTGATGATTGGCGGAACTTACTACGTCACTGCAGGGGAACTCCCCACCACGGGTGTCTGGCTGGCATCGATCCCCTACGCCCTGGTTGTGACTACGGTTTTAATCGGGAAGCATATTGACAAACTCGATGTCGACCGGGAGAAGGGAATTCGCACACTACCTGTTGTCATCGGTGAGAAAACATCGCTGTGGTTGAATCAAATCCTGATGGTGGGCTACTATTTCGTCGTGCTTGCCCTGGTACTTTCGGGGACGCTGGGCGTGTGGGTGCTTCTAGTCGGATTGGCAATACCACGGCTGGTACGCGTGTTGAAAATCTACAACGAACCCAAGCCTGACGAACCTCCGCCCGATTATCCTGTCTGGCCGCTTTGGTTCGTCTCGGCATCTTTCTTCCACAACAAACTGGCCGGCGGCATGTTCGTGTTGGGTTTGATCCTGAATCTCATCTTTCCATTCACACTCGAAATTTTCTAGCTCCGCGGTTATTTATGGGCAAAAGCGAGAATACCTGTAGCTTGCTGCAGGGATTAATGGCAAGCGGGGTACGGGGGTGGCAACCCCCATTAATCAGGCTTTTTCCTTGGAAGATACCACGCAACTTGCTGCGGGGTTCTTCACTAGAAGAGCGAGGGTGTCGAATAGACACCCTCGCTTTGACCATCATGGAAGGCCTCCTCTTGAAGGAGCTTACTTTTGCTCCATGAGGAGCTTGACGTATTGTGATCTTTCGAATGCGTAAGGATCATCCACCTGCTTTTGGCTCAACTTTCCCCGAAAATCATCTACGTTCTCGTAGCCATGCTCTTCCATCCATCCTTCAAGCTCTCTCAGCATCGTGGAGAGATAAGGAATACCATTCTCCAGCAAGGCTGATGCGGATTGTGTGACGGTTGCACCGGCGAGGAGCGCTTTCACGACGTCCTTGCCGGAATGGACGCCCGTGTTGAGCGCCAGGTCCGTGTCAATACGCCCATGGAGAAGCGCCACCCAGCGCAGAGGCAGTTTCATCTCATCCGGGGAGCTGTACGTCATTTCGCTCAGAACGCCCTCGGTCTCCGGGTCGATGTCGGGTTGAAGGAAACGATTGAACAGGACGAGAGCATCTGCACCAATCGCGGCCAACTCGGCGGCGACATTAGCCACGGATGTATAGAATGGGCTCAGCTTTATCGCGATAGGAATTGAAATCTGGGACTTCACGTTCGTGACAACTTGATAAAGCTCGTCCTCGATATCGGCACCCTTGCGCTTTGCGTCCGCCGCGACGGCGTAGGCATTGAGCTCAAGCCCGTCGACCCCTGTGGAGGCCAGCTGCCTGGCGTAATCCCTCCAGCCATCGGGGCTTACGGCGTTCAAGCTGGCAATGAGCGGCATCTTCACTTCGGCGCGGGCTTTCTCAATCCACATAAGGTGCTCATCGGCTCCGCCGTGTTCCATCTTCGGGAAATGGGAGAGCGCTTCCGAAAAACTGTCCCCCCCCACAGAAAGATCGTCTTCCATCCTCAAGGCATCAAATTGAATCTGTTCTTCAAATAATGAACGGATGACGAGCGCCCCGGCGCCGGCGTCTTCAGCCGCCTTAATGCGATCGGTCATGCTGGAGATGGAGCATGCGGCAACGACAATGGGGGTGTCGAGATCGATGCCCATGTAGGTTGTTTTAAGGTTGGCCATGCTGCCTCCGAAGGATCATTTTGCGACCATTGTAGCATGTCCCAAATTGCCGGTTTCTAATAGTGACAGGTATCCTCCAATTTAGGATGTTCTTTTACACTACTGCCCGCTTACAAAGGTGACTAGACTTGATGGGGATTTTCCCGGGAGGTTTTACGCGCCCTTATTCGAGTGTTCTCCCTTAAAATATAAGTCAGTCAGGAGCCAGATATGTCTACGAAAACGAAACGCAAACTCGTGCCCTATGATGGCAATGCCGCCGCTGCCCATGTGGCTTATGCGACGAACGAAGTCATCGCCATCTATCCGATAACACCTTCCTCGCCGATGGGTGAGATCGCTGATGAGAAGTCCGCGAGCGGAGAGCCAAATATTTGGGGGACGGTACCCGTTGTTGTAGAAATGCAAGCGGAGGGAGGCGCCGCAGGTGCGGTGCATGGGGCGTTGACAACCGGGTCGCTTACGACCACATTTACGGCCTCACAGGGTTTGCTCCTCATGATCCCGAATATGTACAAGATAGCGGGCGAGCTTACGCCGGCTGTCTTCCATATTGCCGCCCGATCATTAGCTGCACAAGCCTTGTCGATCTTTGGAGATCATAGTGACGTCATGGCGACACGCGGGACCGGGTGGGGGATGCTCGCTTCGAGCGATCCCCAGGAAGTCATGGATATGGCGCTCATCGCACAAACATCGAGCTTGAAATCACGTGTGCCCTTCCTGCACTTCTTCGATGGGTTCCGCACGTCACACGAGATACAGAAGATCGAAGAACTTACCCACGATGACATGCGCGCCCTGATCGATGATGAGGATATCTTCGCACACAGGATGCGCGGGCTATCACCGGATCACCCAAGCATCCGCGGGACCGCGCAGAATCCGGATGTCTTTTTCGCTGCCCGTGAGACGGTAAATCCGTTCTATTTGAAGACGCCAGGAATCGTCCAGGACTCGATGGATCGCTTCGCCAAGGTTGTAGGGCGGGATTATCACCTCTTTGATTATGTGGGCTCACCAGATGCCGAACGTGTTGTCGTCATGATGGGATCGGGGGCAGATACCATGCATGAGGTGGTGGCGTTCTTGAACGACCAGGGTGAGAAAGTCGGATTGGTGAAGGTACGTCTATATCGTCCATTCGTAAACGAGGCCTTTTTGAAAGTGCTGCCCGACACCGTAAAGTCAATCGCGGTCCTGGATCGAACCAAGGAGCCGGGCGCTGCGGGGGAGCCCATGTACCTCGATGTGCAAAATGCCATCAGCGAGGCAGTAACCGAAGGGGTGATCCTCGCGAAAAACAGGCCGAATGTCGTGGGTGGACGTTACGGTTTGGGGTCAAAAGAGTTTAATCCCGGCATGGCAAAATCCGTGCTCGATAATCTCGTGGAGAAAAAACCCAGGAACCATTTCACGGTCGGGATCATCGATGACGTGACCGGAAGCAACCTGCCCTGGGACGCTGATTTCTCTTCGACCTCGGAAAAGGTTCATCGCGCTATGTTCTACGGTCTCGGGGCCGACGGCACTGTGGGCGCGAATAAAAACTCGATCAAGATCATCGGCAAAGCCACAGAATTCTACGCGCAGGGCTATTTTCAGTACGACTCAAAAAGGGCTGGTTCTATGACGATCTCGCACCTGCGCTTTAGCCCAGATCCGATCAGGAGCACATACCTCATCGATCAAGCTGAATTTCTGGCCTGTCATGCATTCCAGTTCCTCGAACGCTATGATATGTTGAAACACCTGAAAGAGGGCGGGACGTTCTTGCTGAACAGTCCGTTCCCCGTTGAAGAAGTCTGGGATCAACTTCCCCTCCTTGTTCAAGAGGCATTGATTGCAAAGAAGGCGAAATTCTACATCATCGATGCCTATTCTCTGGCGAAGTCCCTGGGACTGGGAGGCCGGATTAATATCATCATGCAAACGGCGTTCTTTGATATCTCGGGCGTGCTGCCTAAAGATCAGGCGCTCGATATGATCGAGATGGCTGTCGAAGACACCTATGGCGACAAGGGCAAAGCCGTGGTGGATATGAATATCAAAGCTGCCAACCTAGCGAAGGAGCGCATTCACGAGGTCGAAGTACCATCGAAAGCGACCAGCAAACGATCGATGCTCTCGCCCGTTCCTGAAGGAGCGCCCGAATTTGTTGAAAACGTGACGGCCGAAATCATCGCACGTCGTGGAGACGATCTACCCGTCTCTCTCTTGCCTATGGATGGCACCTATCCAACCGGGACCACGAAGTTTGAGAAGCGGAACATCGCTCTCGAGATCCCGGTTTGGGACCCAGAAGTGTGCATCCAATGCAACCAGTGCGCGTTCGTTTGTCCCCACGGCACAATTCGACCGAAACTTTACAAAGCCAGCGATGCGAACGGGGGCGCACCTGATGGGTGGCAGATGGTGCCGGCAAAAGGACGTGGCCTGGAAGACTACGCATATACACTGCAGGTCGCACCGGAGGATTGCACCGGATGCGGCAACTGCGTCTACATCTGCCCGGCCTATGCGAAGGATGAAAGTGGGAACAAGACCGAGATGAAGGCGATTAACATGGTGGAACAGCCGCCGATTCGGGAAATGGAAGTCGCCAAGTGGGATTATTTCCTCACAATTCCCGACCCGGAGCTCTCGTTATTCAACCCCTTCACCACGAAGGGCTCACAGTACATGCCGACCATGTTTGAGTTTTCCGGAGCGTGTGCTGGATGCGGAGAGACACCCTACGTGAAGCTTCTGACCCAGCTCTTCGGCGATCGCATGATCATCGCAAACGCCACAGGCTGTTCGTCGATCTATGGAGGTAATCTCCCCACCACGCCGTACGCTCCCAGGTACGATGGGCGCGGTCCAGCATGGTCGAATTCGCTCTTCGAGGATAATGCCGAGTTTGGTTTCGGGATGCGCCTGACCGTAGAGAAGCTCACGCAGTACGCACTTGAGATGTTGGAGACAGTTAAATTAGATGGCAAGGCCAAGCTGGCGGAGGAGATTAAATCCGCCGATCTGAGCACGCAGGAAAACATCGAGGCGCAGCGTGAGCGGGTGAAAGAGATGCGCACCTATCTCGAAAAAGACGGGGGCGATGAAGCCAGGCGTTTGCTGAGCGTGCTGGACTTCCTCGTGCCGAAATCTGTCTGGATCTTGGGAGGCGACGGTTGGGGGTATGACATTGGCTTCGGTGGATTGGACCATGTACTTGCCCAAGGGCGGGACGTCAACGTCCTCCTCTTGGATACAGGTGTGTACTCCAATACCGGTGGACAAGCATCCAAAGCTACGCCTCGGGCTGCGGTTGCCAAATTTGCCGCTGGGGGAAAATTGATGCCCAAGAAAGACC
>CBDVCG010000012.1:0-16035 GCA_965372425.1 uncultured Anaerolineales bacterium | reverse complement strand
CGGGAGATGACCCACGCGTGATGCAAGCGATGAGGTATGCGATTGATCGCAGTGCGATCTTTGGTCTGGTACAGCAGGGTTATGGTGAGATGGGTCAGGATACCCCGGTGGGTCCGATGTACTCGGATCTGGTTGCCAAAGATTTGCCCCTCCCAGATCAAGATCTCGAGATTGCCCGGGACTTGCTCTCTGATGCCGGCTATCCTGATGGGTTGGACCTCCTTCTCCGTCTGCCGGAAGCTCAGAATTTTCCCGACCTGGCCGTTGTTCTCAAAGAACAACTTGCACAGGCAGGAATCAATGTTGAGCTCAGCGTGGAGCCTGAGTCCGTCTACTATGGCGATGATGGGTGGCTGGAAGCGAGTTTTGGAATCACCGGCTGGGGGTCGAGGCCCTACGCGCAATTCTATTTGGATGTCATGCTCCGCTGTGATGCCAAATGGAACGAATCGCATTTTTGCGATCCCGAATTCGACCAGTGGGTGGATATAGCCGGCAGCTCACTCGATGATGTCGAGAGAAAACAAGCATATCAGCGCATTCAGGAGATACTGGTTGAGCGAGGACCGGTTTTGATCCCATTCTTCTTTGCACAACTTGGAGCTTCAACCGACCGGGTGGAAGGCTACTCCATGAAGGCATTCCCGGGTCGCTCCGACTTACGACCTGTGACCATCATCTCCGAGTGAGTGTGCAGGACAAGTATGCGCGCGAGCACAACTCCGGATGAAATGAAGAACGCCGACACCTACGCGGGTTGGCGTTTTCCTTTATCCCTGCACTCGCTCTACAGCCGTCGATCAAGTGCGATTGGAACGTCAATCGTACTGCTCTTCCTCCTACTCGCGTTTATCGGTCCAGTTTTCGTTCCATACCAGGTGAATGAGCAGCTTGTGGATAGCGCTGGTCTCCCCCCATCATCAAGTCACTGGTTTGGAACGGACAATTTGGGTCGTGACGTATTCAGTCGCGTTGTGCTCGGTGCACGCGACATCTTGCTCATTGCTGGTGTGGGTACATTGCTCGCGGTTTTGCTTGGAACCTCATTGGGCTTGCTTTCCGGCTATCGGGGGGGCTGGCTGGATGAGGTCTTGATGCGTCTCTTTGACAGCTTGCTAGCTATCCCGGCGCTCCTCTTTGCTCTGCTCCTCCTCGGGGTTGTGGGCCCCTCAAGAACGAGCATTCTCATCGTCATCATCATTGTGTACGTGCCCATCGTCACCCGTGTTGTGAGAAGCGTGGTATTAACTGAAAAACACAAAGGATATATCACTGCGGCACGCCTGTGAGGTGAGAAGACGACCAGAATCCTTTTCCGGGAGATCCTTCCTGCAACTTTCCCAGCGTTGAGCGTTGAAAGCTCGCTCAGATTTTCATATGCAATTTTCCTGGTAGCCTCGCTGGGTTTTCTGGGTGTCGGAGTTCAACCGCCGAATCCAGATTGGGGATTGATGGTAAATGAGGCCAGGACGTATGCATCCCAAGCACCCTGGGCGCTCGTCTTCCCTGCTGGGGCGATCGTGATCCTCGTCGTAGGTGTAAATCTCTTATCGGATGGTCTCAGGCGGCTGCTCCATGAAAAGTAGTCTGGAACAGCCGTCCTCAACTTCGCTGGATTCCATCATTCTCCGTGTCGAGGACCTGTCTGTCCGGTATCGTACAGCACGTGCGCAGATCCTCGTCTTGCGGAATATCGAGCTCTCATTGCGCGCGGGTGAGACTTACGGCATCGTTGGTGAGAGCGGATCGGGAAAATCCACGCTGGGGATGGTCTTGATGGGATATCTCCCGCCCCAGGGAGAAATCATTTCGGGTACAGTTCATTTCCAAAACAAGAATCTGTTGGAAATGTCTGAAACAGCTCAGCGCAAGATATGGGGATCTGAAATCACCCTGGTGCCTCAGGATCCCCTCACAGCGCTAAATCCTTCGATGCGCATCGGGGCGCAGATCGAGGAAATCCTCCAACATCATTTGCAGCTCACTCGCGGTGAGGCCGATCGAAGAATCAACGATTTGCTCGAGAGGGTTCAAATTGCCGATCGCGATCGCATCAAGAAAAGTTATCCTCATCAGTTAAGCGGGGGGATGCAGCAGCGGGTGATGATCGCCATGGCGATTTGCACCAGGCCGAAAATCATCATTCTAGATGAACCGACGACCAATCTGGATACGACGACTCAGGCTATTGTGTTGGAATTGATCCAGAAACTGATCCAGGAGGAGGGCGCCTCGGCATTGTACATCAGCCACAATTTAGGAGTTGTCGCTCAAATCTCCGATCGTGTTGCTATTTTATATGCAGGAGAAGTACTCGAGGATGGTCCTGCCTCGACGATTTTTTCAAATCCTGTCCATCCTTACACACGCGCCCTGCTGGATAGTGTTCCCCGCATCGGCGAACACAAACATGAGGTCACTCTACATCCAATGGAGGGACGATTTCCGAGCTTGGAGGAGGAGACTAGGGGTTGTGTATTCAAACCGCGATGTCGTTTTGCTATTGAGGTTTGTTCTGAGCCTGTGCCGATGTCAGAAAGTAGTGATGGACACATAGTTCGGTGTCATCGCATCGATGAAATAATCTCGGGAGAGTTGGTTCTGGAGGGGGATTTACCCGCATCATCTTCGCCGCCATCGACCAAAAGGGAAGGGTCAGGTTTACGGGTTGAAAATCTGAGCGTGAAGTATGCTCTCCCGAGATCGTTCTGGGAGGCTATTCGGGGTGAGGATCCCAAATTCATTCACGGGTTAAATCGGGTGAGCCTCGCTCTTGGGCCGAATCATACGCTTGGATTGGTGGGTGAGAGCGGGAGTGGTAAATCGACCTTCCTTAATGCCATCGTTGGTCTGGTCGACCGGACTGAAGGGCATGTGATTTTCGATGGGGACGATGTGCCGGGAAATGTGTCCAACTTGAGCAAGAAACAGAGGCGCCAGATCCGGATCGTCTTCCAAAACCCGCATGAATCCCTTAATCCCCATCTTACCATCGGTGAAACACTGCGCAGACCCTTCCAAACATTACTCGGGTTATCTCAGGGTGAAGCCGAGCAAGCCGCAGAGTCGTTATTGGAACTCGTGCATCTCCCGAAGGAGTTCACCCACCGCTATCCTGATCAACTGAGTGGGGGTGAGAAACAACGCGTCGCCATCGCACGCGCATATGCCACCCAGCCCGACCTGTTCCTGGCAGACGAGGCAGTTTCTTCCCTGGATGTCTCAGTACAAGCATCTATCTTAAAGCTCTTATCAGACCTCCAGGTGGATGAAGGTTCATCCATGGTCTTCGTGTCTCACGACCTTGCTGTGGTGGGGTACATCGCAGACACAATTGCGGTTATCTACCTTGGAGGGATCGTCGAGATTTCACCTTCAGATGTCCTCTTCGAGCCTCCGTATCATCCTTATACGGAGGCGCTGTTGTCCGCGGTTCCCTCCATTGATCCCACAACAAGACCAGCGCAGATTCGCCTTGAGGGTGAACCTTCTGGTGGGACGGAAATTCCTTCAGGGTGTGCTTTTCACCCACGATGCCCAAGGTACATTGGCCAAATTTGTAAACTCGAAGTCCCACCCGAAAGAATTTTGGATTCCGGTAAACGCTATCGCTGTCATATCCCACCAGACGAACTTGAAGTGATGCAAAAAGAATTTTTCAGGACAGCAGAGCAGAAGGAATCATGAGAATCCTTATTCGGAAGGTCGGATTCCTTGCACTTACCATCCTCCTTACCTCCGTAATCGTCTTCGCCATCACACAACTTCTTCCCGGCGATATCGCACGTGTGATTCTTGGACGCGAGGCAGGGGAAGCTGCGATTGAGGGGCTTCGTGAGGAACTAGGGTTGAATGATCCCATCCTCGTACAGTATGGGAAGTGGCTGGCAAACTTCGTACAAGGCAATTGGGGGCAATCGTTCAGCACACGGGCTGATGTGTTCACCCTCGTGATCGACCGGCTGCGCAACTCCCTGATGCTCGCAGGCGTAATCTTGGTGATCTCGATTCCCCTGGCAGTTACTCTTGGCGTCATTGCAGGATTACACGAAGAAAAGGCAGCAGATCATGTGATCAGTGTGGGTACCTTATCCTTCGTAGGGCTTCCAGAATTTATCACAGGATTATTGCTCATCGAGATATTTGCACATCGGCTGGGATTGTTCCCCGCAAGTTCCTCAATCCGGGTCGACGCTGGTTTTTTCGAGGCGCTGCCAATGTTGATCCTCCCTGCAATCACGGCTGCCCTGGTATTGTTGGCTTACGTGGCGCGGCTCACGCGAACAGGGGTGATTGAGGAAATAAAGAAGCCATACGTTCGCACTGCCGAACTGAAGGGACTCCCCAAGCATGTAGTGTCATTCCGACATGTCCTTCGCAACGCCCTCATGCCTACCATAACCGTCATTGCCATCAGCTTTGGTTGGATGCTGTCAGGTCTGATTGTTATCGAGAATGTCTTTAATTACCCGGGTCTGGGAAAACTGCTCGTTTTCGCCATCGAACGGCGAGATATCCCTCTGCTACAGGCGATTACCATGATCACGGTTCTGGGTTTTCTCCTGGCAAATCTTGCAGCCGACCTCGTATATACACGACTAAACCCACGAATCAGATTAGGCGACTGACGTGCGGTATCCATCCTCTCTCGAGATGGATGTCTTTGATTAGAGCATGACTAGAAGAAAAACCGCTGAAACGAGGGATACTGTGAGATCGGTCGCCAAAGCTCGACGCCAGAAAATAGAATTTAGATAAGGGATCGTCATCAGAGGGGCAAGCCGCAAGTTGCTGGGAATTGCGAGGATGAGCGCCAGAGCGGCAAGAATTCCCAGCCTTGTGATCATTCGTCCAAAGTATTGTGCGTTAAGTTCCACGAGATAGGCATGGTTCTTGTGTACGAAAACTCTCTCTGATACTCCCCAGACGAAGGTTACGCCAACTAATATGATGGCGATGAGGAGAGCATCCTCAGAAAACCTAAATGTTGGGTTTGGATCCACCGATTGAATCAACCAGGCGAATACAACGAGTGAGATAAGGTGAACACCTTGATCGAGGAGGTAGGGTCCTGTGACCTGGTCTGGATAACGTTTGGCGTAGGAAATTTTAACGTAGTCGATTGCAAAATGTACGGTCGCGAGAAGTAACAAGATAGGCCATAGATCTGCCCTTGAGATACCCACCACAATGACGAGCGTGAAGAAATGGATCACGGCATGCAGCAGCAAACCGCGCAAACGTTTCTTCTCGCGAAGGAGCCAGGTCGGCTGGAGCGGATAGTCTCCTAAGAGATGTGCTAAGAGCAAGTGGTAAAACAAATCGGTTCCCTTTGTCTCCCATTATCGATTCTTACAAGTTGCTTCATTTGCAGATGGGCATAGACCACCCGTCCGTGAGCAAGGGACCTTCATGATTCTTGGAAATTTACCGGGAGCCATACCTGGAAACACGTTCGTCCTGGTTCCGACTCCACTTTGATATCACCGCGGTGTTTATTGACTACGATGTTATAGGAAATATCCAACCCCAAACCAGTGCCGGCGCCGGGAGGTTTTGTGGTGAAGAATGGTTCAAAAATTCGTTCCATGATGTCTTCCGGTATGCCGGTTCCATTATCGACGATCTCGACGATGACCGAGGAAGGAACAGCGTGAGTGATGATGGAAATTACTCCCTCATCTCCAATCGCATCGAGAGCATTGTCAAGCAAATTTGTCCAGACCTGGTTGAGCTCACTCCCATATCCGAATATCATGGGTAGGTCTTTAGCATACGTCTTATTAATTCGTACACCGGGCAGCGCCCGTATTTTGCTCTGGAGGATAATCAGTGTGTCGTCGATGCCTTTATGAATGTCAACATTTTGTACAGGGGCTTGATCCAGGTAGGAGTAGGATTTTAGTGCACCCACAATAGCGGATATCCTCTCGGCGCCTTGCTCAATCTCATTGACTAATGCCTGTACTCGATATCGATCGATGATCCCACGAAGGATGATCTCCATTTGCTCGCCCTTGAGGTGCTCAGCTAAGCCGGAGAGTTCTCCTTGCTCCAGGCCAATATCAACCAGCTCTGACGAGTAGGACCATGGTTCCGCAATGCCGATGCCCTCAAGCTCTCCCTCAAGCCTCTCCTGCGCATCACTGCGGGCGAGTGCGTCGAGTTCGGGGGGTCGACTGGCTTGTTCTGAGGCTCGAAGTTGAATCTCATGAATTACCTTGGTAGTTTCAGGGCTTAATTCAAGACGGTTATGCTCCGACTGCGATCGAGCTGTGCTCTGGATTGCGTCCTTCAACATCTCCGAACTCCTGCGTACTGCAGAAGCCGGATTGTTGAGCTCATGTGCTACACCAGCAGTCAGTGTACCCAACTGCGCCATTTTCTCGCTCTGCCGAAGCATCGCTTGAGTCCCCCGCAAACGATCGAGCACGGTGTAAAACATCGCGGTGGTTGCCGGAAGGCTGGTCTCGAGTAGATGCTCCAACTGCTCCTTCCGGATGGCGATGAGAGAGGACTCAGTTCGCGCCCGAACGCTCGCCATGCGAGTGGTCTCCTCCAGCAGCGCGATCTCACCGATCACTTCACCTGGCTTTCGAACGGCGATTAAAACTTCTCTGGATCCAGAAACTTTGATGATCTCAAGCTCCCCTTCTCTTATGATATAGGCTCGGTCACCAGGGCTTCCTTCGGAGAATAACTCCTCTCCTGCGTGTAAATCCACCTCCTCGACTTCCTTGCATAGAAGTCGGAGGTCATCATCGGATAGATCTGCGAAAAGCGAGACGTTCTTTAAGAATTCGTACATTAGACATTCTTCAGATACTGATGGACGAGGTTTACCGCGATGGCGCCCTCACCGACGGCGGAGGCTACGCGACGAATGGCTCCCTGGCGGACATCGCCTGCAGCGAAGATCCCCGGGACACTCGTCTCGAGCAGCAATGGATCCCTATTAAGTTTCCAGACCGTTGATTTTTTTCCATCCCGGAACAGATCATCCCCGGTGATGATGAAGCCTGCGTGATTGCGTGCGACGACATCGGCAACGCATTCGGAGTGGGGTACGGCGCCGATAAAGATAAACATAGCTGCGGCTGGGAAGGACTGAGTCTTCCCCGTCTCGAGATCCTCTAAGGTCACTGATTCGAGCATCTCCGAACCATCCACACGTTCGACCACAGTTCGCAACTTGACATCGATATTCTCTGTGTCGTAGATCTGGTCTACGAGGTACTGCGACATCCCTTTTTCCAGTGAACTGCCGCGAACGATCATGGTAACTTTGTTCGCATATCGCGAGAAGAACATGGCACCCTGACCGGCCGAATTTGCTCCCCCGATGACATAAACTTCCTTGTCACGGTAGTTTGCAGCTTCAGTCAGCGATGCGCCATAATAAATTCCCGCTCCCATGAGAGACTCGACACCCGGTGCTTTCAGTTCGCGCACGGAGACTCCAGTAGCGACGACAAGAGAGCGACAACCGATCTCGGTTTGATCTTTCAAGAGAACAAATAAATAAGCGCCGTCAACACGTACATGTTCAACTTCTCGAGCCGTTAAAATTTCAGCACCCAAACGGATGGCTTGATCGGTGGCGCGACGCGCCAGGTCGGCACCACTTAGCCCCTTTGGGAAACCCAGGTAGTTTTCTATTCGAGAGCTTGTTCCCGCCTGACCTCCAGTCGCATGACGTTCTAACATGAGCGTACTGAGCCCTTCCGAAGCTCCATATACAGCCGCACCCAAACCCGCTGGACCGGCACCGATGATGATGAGATCATAAAAAGGTTCGGAAGCTTCCGTCTTAAGCCCAACTTTTTCGGCCAGCTCGCGATTATTCGGTGCGATGCTCGTTGTTCCATCAGGGAAAAAGACGACGGGCAGCGTGTGTTGCCCTTTGAGCTCGGTGTCCACAAGGTCCTTGGCCTGGGCATCGCGTTCGATATCGAGCCATTGATAGGGGATACGATTGCGCGCTAGAAAATCTTTGACTTGATGGCTCGTGGGCGACCAGAGTGTCCCCGCGACCCGAATACCATCATAAGGAACCGGAACTGTAGCCACCCAATCGCTGAGCAAATCATCCAACACCGGGTAGAGATTTTGGTCTGGTGGATCCCAGGGTTTCATGAGATAGAAATCGAGCCCGATGGAGTTGATGCTGTCGATCGCTGCTTCTGTGTCGGCATAGGCAGTGAGCAGCACTTTCCGACTCTCCGGGTAGATTTTTTGTGCTTCGGTCAGGAACTCGGTTCCACTCATAGAAGGCATGCGTTGGTCGACAAGGAAGAGAGCGATGGGATCATTGCGTTTCTTGAGCTCACGAACGGCGTCTAACGCAGCCTCTCCAGATGAAGATTTTAAAATCCGGTAATCGTTCGCATATTGTGCGCGCAAATCTCGCTCAACAGCGTTGAGCACTTGTGGCTCATCATCTACGGTGAAAATCACTGGTTTTGCCATGCTCTATCCCCTCCTTGTATGTTCCCCCACTATGCTGTCTGTTTCAGGATGTCTGGTCCAGAATTGATCGAACATTCGGAAGTTCTTGAAACATCAACTTAAGGGCGGGTTCCTGGATGTGATCCAGGATGAAATCCAAATGTTTTCGTGCTTCCTTTCGGGCAGCTCCTGCCCCATCGAGATTCCCTTCCTGATCCAGAATCTCACTCTCGGTCGCCAGGATTTGCCATAATACCCTCCGGGCGAGCAAACCTTCTGCCTCCGATTTTGCTAAATCCAAATTTGTCTTCGCTTCCTCGATGTGACCTTGCGTGAAATATGCTCTGGCTTTGGCATGTAGCGCATCGGCAAAAAACACCCGGTGGCCGACTTTGTTGCTTGTATTAATCCAATCATCCGCAATCCGGATAACATTCTCGAAATCCTCTTCAAGGAAGGCAAGCCTGATGTGGGTTTGAGTGATAAATCCGAAGAAGTTCGCATAGATGCCTTTTTGATCGGGTCCAAGTAGGGCTTCGGCTCGAGCCAGAAGCTCCTCTCCTTTTTTGAGATTTCCACGTTTTAGATAAAGATCTGCAGCCAAACCGGTGAAATCAAGCCCAAATCCAGCCATAGAACGTTCACCGAGAAGGTCGATAATCTGCTCAACCTGCTCAATAGCGAGATCGTCTGCACCGATGCTGGCGTAGCCCCAGGCAAGACCTCCGAGTGACATGGTTTTTCCTAGTGCATAACCGGCAGGTTCCGCGAATTCAATGGACAAATTTAGGCTTTCTATGCCTTCTGATACTTCACCCCGATCCAGAAGAATCATCCCGGGAAAAAACCTGCTGAATGATTGGCCCCAAAGATTGCCAATTTCCTCACTCAATTCAAGTCCTTCTTGGGAAAACTCGATTGCACGATCATATCTTCCTGACCAGTACTCGCGACTGGATGCATTGATAAGATTATCCGCCAACATGGCTTTATTCCCCAAACTCCGCCACAAATCTCGGGCCTCCTCCAGGTATTCCCAGCCTATGTCTGACTGGCCGGTAACAAAGTAAATGCGTTGAATATCTTGTAAAGTGTAGGCCAGTTGTTCAGAAAGATTATTTTCCCTCGCGATTTTGAGCGAGCGTTCGCCGTACTTACGAGCCTCTTGAGGATCACCATTTGAAAATACCGTGTGATTCATCGCCAACCAGGTAGCTTTCGCTAGCGCCTTTTCATCGTCTAACTCTTCCGCAACCATGATGGCCTGTTGGAAGTAATCCTGACCCAGCTCCATATCAAATTTCTCGGTCGGCGTTGAATAGATCGTCGCTTTCGATAAGACCGCTTCAAGTTCTAGAGCTTTATCATTTCTTTTTCCTGCGATGGATTCCATGTCGTTATAAAGGGCTTCGGCGTCATCATACTTACCGTTCATCTCCAGAGCGCGTCCATAGCGTGTGAACAGATGAATGATTTGTCCAGAAGATAATTCAGTATCTTCTGCGGAAATTTCAATCGCACGCCGGTAGAGCGCTTCTGCCTCCTCTACAGCATATAGGTTGAAGGCGGAGTCGCCCGCGATGGTGTAATACTTTAACGCCCGATGATCCTCGCCAGCCTTGGAATAATGATGTGCGATTCGATGAGCTTCCTCGGGAATTCGATCTTGATTGAGTTTTTCGATCGCTTCACCCACAAGCATATGGAAGTTCGCACGCTTTTTCCGGAGGATGGTTCGGTAAGCGGCATCACGCATTAGCTCATGTCGGAAACTGTATTCTAGTTCGGGATTGTGCATTGTCTCCTGGATGACGCCTAATCGCTGAAGCTCGTTCAGGTGAGAATCCAGTTTTCCATTCGCGGCGGAAAGTTCATGCAGAACAGATCTGGGAAACGTGCGTCCGACGATCGAGGCGACCTGCAGTGTCCCTCGTGACCCTGGGTCGAGAAGGTCGATTTGGGCTGTCATGAGCGATTGAAGCGACGTAGGTAGAGAGTAGGAATCATGAGCCGAATCGAGCATCCAGACATCATGAGTCTTGTCATAAAGAATTACCTTACTCTCTACGAGCGTGCTCGTGATCGCTTCCAAATAAAGTGGATTTCCTTCAGACTTCTCCATCAGGAACAGCTTTAAATCATCATGTATTTTCGCGTCATCTAGAAGCAGCGATGCGAGGGTATGGCTTTCCTCGGATGATAGTGCGTCCAATTCAATGTGGGTCATGCGATGAGGGAAGTCGTTTTCTAGCTTCTGATTGAACTCCCAGGCTGCCGTATGGCGATCAGGTCGGAAAGTAAAAATGAACAAAATCGGGAGTTGATTCGACAGATCCAAGAAATGCTCGATCAACGATATAGAAGCTGAATCAGCCCACTGGAGGTCCTCAACGGCGAGCACGATCGGCTCTGATCGAAGGTTGACCTCCAAGAACTGATACAGGCGGTCATAGATTTCCCTTTGAAAAGATTCGGGATCCATCCCTGATAATTCAGTTCCCGTGTCCCCGCCTAAGAGGTTTTTGAGAACTGGCGCCACCATTTCAAGGACATCATCTTCTTGAGCCTGAAAACCTCTGCTGCGCAGGTTCTCGACGATGTGGTCTTCAGGATCGGCTCCGCTGATCCCAAATTGCTCCCGCAGTTGATGACGAAAAAGGGAATACGGTAAATCTTTATCATAGGAAAGTCCTCGGAATGAAAGCCACATCTCTGGGAACGGTGACTTCTTCACCCATCCCGCATAAAGTTCCTGGAGCAATCGAGTCTTCCCAATGCCAGCCTCCCCTACAAGCGTGACGATATTCCCTCGACCTGCTTGCGTGGAGTCCAGAGCCGCAACAAGTTGCGCGAGTTCCTCAGAACGACCCACAATCGGGGTCTGATAGGATGCATCCTGTTTGTAAACTCGTGTGCTCGATTGCTCGCTGAGTACACGATATGTCTTAACTGGCGTTGACTTACCTTTGACCATCATGCCGCCAAGAGGCTCGATCTCAAACTGGTCTTTCACAAGTTGGTATGTCGCATCACTAATCTGGATTGTCCCGGGGGATGCGGTTTGCTCCATGCGTGAGGCCAGATTCACTGCATCACCCATGGCGGTGTATTCGACGGCGAGATCTGAACCGACTTTCCCGACAACGACTGGACCTGTATGTATCCCCACACGAACATCAAAATCCATTTTCCAATCTTTGTGGATCTTCTCACAGAAAGGCCGGATCCCTTCAAGAATTGCCAATCCAGATAACACCGCCCGTGCGGGGTCATCCTCATGTGCTATAGGGGCTCCGAAAAATGCCAGCAATCCATCACCCATCAGGCGCGCCAGCGTGCCTTCGTAACGGTAGATGGGTTGGATGAGGTGATCGAAAGCTTCGTTCATGATCCCGGTCCACTCCTCCGGGTCCAATTGCTCGGCAAGGTTCGTGGAACCTTTAACATCGCAAAAGAGCATAGTTACAATACGGCGTTCACCGACCATCGTCTGAGAATCTCTTGCTGCGATGAGCTTCTGGGCAACTCGATCGGGAATTTGAGGCGACAGCACCTGTGGATCGGCTGGCTCCTGGACCTCGGGAGGGAGTGGGGCGAACGCATTGCCACAATTGGTACAGAACTTTGCCTGAAGCGGATTTTTAGTTTTGCAGTTCGAGCAGGTCTGCACCATCTCGTGACCACAATTCATGCAGAACTTAGCATGGTCCGGATTCTGTGTGCCGCAATTTGGACAAATCATAGAAGGACGGCTTTCACTTTCGAGGTATCAAGGAAGGTTTGACGAAGTTCCTCTGACCCCGCGTGATCTGCAATGTAGTCGATCACCTCAATTGCTCGACTGCGTGCTTCCTGTGCTTTGGCCTCATTGCCTAGCTCGTTTTCCACCTCAACGAGTTTCGGGAGGATACTCAATAGCGCCCTTCTCGAGCCAATTTGACGTGCAATATCTTCGGCGCGGATGAGTTTCCTGGCAGCATCCTCGAAGTGCCCCTTTTTCATGAGGATGAGCGCGTCAAGATATAAGAGATCAGCAAGGTATAGATTTGAATTAAGTGCATGAAGCGTATCCCGGACTTCGTCAACTAACTCTCTGATGAGGTCATGTTTTCCCAGGACGATTCCGGGTTCGCCCCGAATCGTGAGTGTCAGCGCTGTATTTGTCGGGAGTGGGTATTTCCTAACGTCAGCAAAGTTTTCGATGATCTTGTTCAACAGTGCCAGTGCTTCCTCACTCCGACCCACATGGGAATAAAAGCGCACAAGGACCGCTTGCGACAAGAGGGGGAGTTGCTCCATGGCCTCGATTGCGGCTTTATAACCATTCTCGTAATCCCCCAGCATGCAGTACGCCCAGCCTAGAAGGCACTGGACGAATCCCAGATATTTATCTGAGAGCTGAGCTTGACGGCCTTTTGGCAAGCCCAGATCGATCGCTTGGATTCCCGCGCCAAAGTCTCCTTTTTCGAGGTAGAACTCCGCTAGAAAGAAATGGCTGAAGCCCTGTCCCCAATTGCTGCCGATCGATTGGCTGATTCGCAGACCTTCCGTAGCATGCTCAATGGCTTTATCAAATTCGCCTAGGATGTGGTACACGTAAGCGGTCATGGTGTAGTTATTGCCGAGCATCGTCTTATTGTCTAGCTCTCTCCAGAGTTCTCTGGCCTCCTCTGCAGATGCGATGGCCTGCTTATGATCGCCTATGGCCAGGTATCGCCTGGTAAGATCATGAAGCGTGTATGCAAGTTGTTCCCGGAGATCATGTTGGCGTGCGATCTGGAGGGACATCTCGCCATAAACGACAGCTTCCTGGTTCTTGTTATTGATCATACCTTCAAGAAGCATCAGGTTCCATAAAGCTTTTGATTCGCCCAGGGGATCACTCAGTTCTCGGGCGTACGCAAGGGCTTGATCGGAGAGGGCGCGTCCCCGTTCAGAATCGGCCTTTGCGGTTGGGGTGGAGTGGATGGTCCCTGCGGGCAGCAATGCGGCAAGTTGGAGGGCTTTCGAACCACGTTCCCTCCCTAGATTACCGAGCTCCTCATAGCTCTCCAACGCTTCATCGTATTGATTGGTTAATTCATACATACGTCCACGCCGCGTGTACAGATTGATGATTTGCTCTTCACTTACCTCAATTTTCTCCTGCAGTTCAAGTGCTAGTGAATATGCCCCTATAGCTTCGGTATTGGCATAGAGTCGCGCGGCATGATCACCGGCAGTGACATAGTAATTGAATGCTTTCTCGAGCTCTCCTGCTTCGAGGAAATGTCTAGCGAGTCGCGGGGCCTCATCTTCGATCCGATCGGGAAAGAGACCTTCAATCGCTTCGCCAACGCCTCGATGGTACTTCCGCCTCTCCCGTCTCAGAATCGTTTCATAAGCAGCATCGCGTGTCATTTCGTGTAAAAACATGTACTCAAGTTCTGGCATTCTGGCAGCTTCATGTATCAAGTCAACTCTTTGAAGCGCTGCCAAATGTCGATTAAGCTCATCCGTGGTTTCATCGAGCATTTCGAGTATCCGGTAGAAGAAAGAGCGTCCGATCACCGAGGCGAGCTGGAGTGTGCGTCGAATGTCTGAGTCTAATCGATCTATTCGGGCAATTATAAGCGCCTGCAGATTGTCAGGAAGAGAGATATCTTCTATTTTCTTCTTCGTTTCCCAGTGCAATCCGGTCTCATCACGTTGTAGAGCGCCTTCATCGATGAGCGTCCGGATGACTTCTTCCACGAAGAAGGGATTGCCTTCGGCTTTCTTCAGGATCAGTCGTCTAAGTTCGATGGGAAGCTCCGACACCGTGAGTAGATTACCAATGAGCGTGTCACTATCGTCATCCGTCAATGGCTTGAGCTCAATTTCTGTGTAACGATGTGGATACTCAGTTTCACCAATATTCTTTATTCCCCAACCCGATGAACGCCGGTAAGGCCGCATCGCGCAGATGAACAAAATTGGCGCCTCATCCGTGAGCGAGAATAATTGAGCGAGAATATTGATGGAGGTTGGATCCGCCCAATGAAGATCGTCGAATACGACCACACTAGGTTCTCGAAGTGCGGATTCCTTCCATGCACTTTGGATACCTGCGGTGAACTCTCGTTGAAGTGCTTCGGCATCTTGTTGAACGTTATCATCTTCGTGTACCGCAAGAAGGAGCTCGATTGCCCTGGCGACAAGCTCCCGCTGCTCTGACGACCAGTCGTCAAGGCAGTAGCTGATTTTCGACCGGACTGTACTCGGATCATCGGTCGGATCAATGTCGAATGAGGCGTGGATAAAGTCGATGAATAGGCTGTAGGGTCGAGTGGAATCATAGGAAATTCCCCGACTCTCGGTCCAAGTTTCATGATGGAGTTCCTTCGTCCAGAACTCTTGGGCTTCCAGGATCAGGCGGCTCTTACCCAGGCCGGCGTCACCGATGATATTCACGATGCCGCCGCGATTATGATTTAGATCTTCGAGGGCAGTCTTTAAAAGAGCGGCTTCCTCTGTTCGGCCAACGAGGGGTGAGTGGAGACCTTCAATTCCACGAAGGGATCCGGGTTTATCTCTTGTAGCAAGCACCTGAAATACTGGGACAGCCCCACTTTTTCCTTTAACTTCGATCTCACCTAAAGCTTCTATGTCAAAGAAGGGGGCGATTAGTTTCTGTGTGTGTTCAGATATCTGAACCGTTCCCGGTTGTGCAGTCGATTCCATCCTCGAGGCGACATTCACCGCGTCCCCCATGGCTGTGTACTCCATGGCTTGGTTTGTGCCGATTTCACCGACGATCACATTCCCGGTGTGTATCCCAACGCGGACATTAAATTCGAGTCCATACTCACGCTTGATTTCATTACAGAATGGATCGATTTCTTTCAGGATTGTAAGTCCAGAGAGGACAGCCCGTTGGGGGTCATCCTCGTGGGCTTCTGGAGCGCCGAAAAAAGCAAGGATGCCGTCCCCCATGAGACGGGCAACGGTCCCTCCATAGCGATGGACCGGATCGGTCAGGTACTTGAAGGCCTCGTTCATGATCTCAGCCCACTCTTCGGGGTCGAGCTGCTCGGCCATGGCTGTTGAGTCTTTCACATCGCAGAAGAGGATTGTGACGACGCGCCGCTCACCCTGGACTACTCGCTGACCGGGCAAGAGCTTACGACTCCCCTGTTGTTACATACTGCTCGTCTGCATAACACCACATCCAGTCGTCAAATGATCCGAAGGATTGGACAATGGGATGTCCAGTGGCCTGAAAATGCTTGGAGGCGTGTTTGTTCTTCGAGCTGTTGCAGCAGCCGACGTTGCCGCAACTCAAGCAGAGGCGTAATTGAACCCAGGTATCACCCAATTGGAGGCATTCCGCACAGCCCTCGGAGCTGGGATCCACATCTTTGATTTGATCCACATGCTCACAGGGTGACGCGAGCGTTGGGTCGGTCGATGAATCGAGACGCGTAGCTTCATTAACGCGACCATTTTCTTCGTGGTCATTTCCCATGATAGTTTTCACCTTTGGCGAGGTAGGTGGTGAAGATAGGGGATCCTCTACCACCGCGAATAACCCTAATATTATCTGATATCACGTATTTTGTTTAGGTT
>CBDVCG010000011.1:0-16352 GCA_965372425.1 uncultured Anaerolineales bacterium | reverse complement strand
GTCGGATATGTTCGGGCGGAATATCTCGCTGATATGCCCCCTTACGCAAAACCGATTCCACACCTGCACGTATCAGTTTCGCATTGTTATACTGCCCCTCACCCTCCAACCTAGATGCTAAAGCAAGGTTTTGCAGAATTATTTCATGGGTATCATTCTCAACCTCATACATAGTGATCACTCCTTATAAGGCACACAATTAATGACATCAACTTGAATAGTCCCTCCACTCGGGCCGAATGATCGGAGCCCAATTCTGGGTTCTCAGTGATGGAATTCTGCGATTTCCAGCTTGTGGTCTCATCCTTCCTTGTGGATAATACGTACTAACTCAGATCAATTTCAGCCAAGATCCCACCTACAATTTCTTCAGGGAATTGTTCGATTGAGACTACTAGCCCGTCTTTTGGCTTTTCATAAGCTTCAAATTGACTCATGAGCAATTTTTCATCAAAAAAGTGACCAGCTCTGTTTTTAAACCTTGCTTCGATTAATTCGTATTCCCCCTTCAATATGCACGATATAACTGTTTTTGATGTCTCTCACAGCAATGCGTTTCACGAGGACTGCGTGAGCGAAGAAAGTGCGAGAATAACGTTCATACCTGAAGAGGCCCCCCGTGAGCTGCGGATTCAACTCCTCCAACCGGGGCACCCTGTCCGTCTCAGTGAGTGGGATCCCAGCAGCCATATTCTCAATATTCTGCTTGCTATGAAAATCATCGGCATCGATGAACTCCCAACCTATTTCAGCAGCAAGGAGCGAGCCGATTGTTGTTTTACCCGATCCCGAACCTCCCATAATCAGGATGACCATGGTCTCCATCCGCATTTTCCATCCCTTTGGATGTGCATGAAGCTCATCTTTAGGGGTCCAGAAATTTTATATTGGAAAACTCGACTCTGTCACCATCAACCCGTATAAGGTCTGCGCCAAGATATCGGCTGAAGCGCTTAAAGCAGCTTATTATCGCCGAGCGCATTCTGCCGGACACACGTACACCTGGTTCCCACCACCAATTTTGTACGATTAAATCTCCGCTTTGTTTATCTCGTCCTGGCTCGAACCTGGCAACAAAGCGATCGCCGTAAAGTACGGGGAGTACATAATATCCATACTCCCGTTCTTCTCTTGGTTTGTAAACTTCCCAGCGGTAGGAAAACCCAAACAGGGACTCCACAAGACGTCGATCCCAAATGAGGTTGTCCAGAGGTGCGAGGAAGGCTGCACGCGGAGGTGGGCCACTCAATTCTAACAATGTCTCAAGCGCATGTCTGTCATCAGATCTCATGTAAAACGCTTGGGATATGCCCGCCACCTGAACTTGGTGCAAACGCCCCTCCTTGACCAAGCGTGAAATTGCACGATTTCTTTCCACACTCTTGATACCGGGCATCCCCAACCATGCATCTCCGGATTTCCCCCATAACAGGCCCATGCTCCCGATGCGCCGAAGTATGTACCAATCTTGATACTCCTCTTCCGTCAAGTTCGGATCTTCTGTTTTGAGCAGTCCGTGCTGGAGGTGATTGCGTGAGAAGTCATACACTTTCCGGGTGTTGATGCGGTGATGGATGACCAGCTCCCCCCACCAATACATACTTTCCAGAGCAGCCCGCGCAATCCGAGTCGGTGCCCAGGACCAGTCCACAACCTCGTGGATATCAAGATCGAGGGAGGAGATTGGGCCTTGACGCATAAGTGTCGTTCGCACCTGGGGAAGTATCGCCTTGATGGGATGCTCTGTAAAACGCTCCCGGGCAGCCGTCCGTCGTCTGTTAAAGTAAGGCCAATCTGCGATCCCGTAGATGGACATCATCTTGTCCCAACCTTCGATGAGCTGCCGGTCTTCATAGAGAAGTCCCTCCAGCAAGGAGGGAGTGAAGTTGTCGATGCGTGACTGTAGAACCAACTCCGGATTACGCCCTACGATATTCAAAGGATCAAATTGGATACAACCCACACGTTTGATGTATGCGAGAATGCCACTTTTTCCCTGGAGACTATACGGCGGCCACAAGCCCTGGTGATAAAGCAGGAAGCGGCGTGCCTGCCGATTGGTCAGCGTGATCATTCCAAGACCTCAGGCCCTCGTGTTTTCAACACGAATTCTAGGAACCACACCCTTCTTTCCTCCCCGCTCTAACTGCTCCCAGCGGGCAGATGAGCAAGCCTCGAAAATAAGCAGCTTCTCAGGTCGACGAATCGAAGCCCCTCTCCATTTATGGGAGAGGGGTTGGGGTGATGGTGGCATACACCCTAGTTTTTTGTTCCATCGACTATGGGTGATGTTCACACTCCGGGGCCTTGCCGGTTGAAAATCTATTCAACTCTTTTTTTTATGATTTGCCTGCGCAGATCAATCGTGAGAGTGTGAGCTTGGTTCAATATTTTCAGCGCTCTCGAGTCGACCTGCCAATTGCTCAGGCTTATGAATAAGAATTGGGAAACAGGACGAGCAAATCCAAAGATCTTCTCCCTGATAGCTCAAACGCAGAATGGGGATTTCTCCATCATTCCGCTCACAATTAACACAGGTACCGGCTAGATCACTTGAAACCATCGAATTACCTCGTTTTCACGAAATGTGGCAAACACGGGTTTATCTCCAGAGATTGGATAGGAATTACTCTTCTACTCCGGCAGACATAGCCTTACTCCGTTCGATCGATTGCAAGACGAGATATCGCTCACCGAATTTATCGATATTTTCCATTTCGGTGTCATATTGATCAAAGTGTCTTTCCTCATCTGCTACCAGATCTTCGAACACCCTTCGGGATGCTGCATCAGCGTTTGCGGAGCACTCATTCGCCCAGATGTTGTATTGCTTTACGCTGTCCTCTTCCATTTTCCGGCCCATATCAAGCATTTCTCTCACGTCGTGGATTTTCGAAACTTCCATGGAAGCCACCATCTCCACTTCGCCGTTCAGGAAGAGGATCCTCTCGGCACATCGTTCGATATGCCCCATTTCCTCGATCGCAGTTCGAATGAATAATCCTGCGAGGAGATCGTAGCTCTGATCCTCACAATGGAAGTGGAAATACATGTATTGATGCACCGCCGCCAACTCTTCGCCAACGGCTTTGTTCAAAAACTCAATGCTCTTCTCGTACATTCGCTTGCCTCCATATCGGTATGAATTGCAGAAATCATGCGAATTATACAACCAACCCAATCAGACTGCTTAACCGGGAGAAAGATTTAATGCACGGTCGGATCAGTAATATTTGTTTGGCGAGTGCCGAGTATCGGGCCGCGAGCGGATCGAATGCTGAGCTAATCTTCAGGGAATGCCAGCATTAAGAACACTTTAATCGATCCCGCTTCTTTTTCAGTCTAGCGCAATAGTTGCTGCCCATTCACTTGAATTAAAAAAAAGCCTCCGGTCAGGAGGCAAGTGTGGGTTAAAAAGATTGTTACATCGCAGGAAAGATTTCATACAAAGTGATATTTCCCCCACCATCCAACATTGGACTCTCCTTGGCCGATGCGATCGCACTATCAAGGTTTTCGGCTTTGAGGATCGAATATCCGGTCGCCATCTTGCCGTCAGGTCCGTCCACAACAGCCCCATCGCTCGTGATGGTCTTGGCAACTGGTCCGGTTGGGTTTCCACCGTCTACCAATCGATCGCCGAGTGATTCAAACCATGCACCCCAGGCTTTCATTACCGCAGCTTGCTCTTCTTCAGTCTCGGGCATACCACCACCAGTGTATACAAGCAAGAAATTATTCATCACGCCTCCATGGGAATTATGGATAGTTTTTGTCCATATTACATAGAGTATATCAAAAATGGGATTTGATATGTGAAAACCCATCTTGTGGCAAGTTGTCTCATTATCCTGTTTGTCAAATGACACTTTTTTATTCCAAACTTGACAATTCATATATTTAGCATTATAGTTAGTTTATCTAACTAATTATTGCGTTTCAGGAGTATACAGTGGAAATAACAAAAGACACTCGAGTCTCAGAAATCCTCAATGAGTACGGTGATATTGCCGATGTCATGGAAATATTTGGCGTCCAGCGCGTTGGGCGATATTCATTACGCAGATTCTTGGGCACGGCGCTTACTGTCAAGACCGCCGCACGGATCCATCGTGTGCCCTTGGATGAGTTCTTGATCATCCTGGATAAAGCCGTAAAGGGCGAAAACGAGTCTATCTAGATTTCTCTATGGGACTCCCCAGGCAGAGTAATCACAATCCTTGGCTAGATCTGACCCGCATTGTTCTCAGTCAGGAATACAGCTCATGGCAAATAATCTCAAACAATCAGCAGAACTATTTCTACTTCTGATGGACAGGCTACGTCGGTTGGGCCCACAAAGTGCCCCCCCAAAGAAAGCCAACGTCTCGCCCTCACAATTAGCATTCATTTCATTCTCAGCCTCAAACCCAGGCTGCGGCATTCAAGCGATTGCTTCCGGACTAAGACTGTCAAAACCCACAGTGAGCATCGCTGTGGGCCAATTAGAAGATGCTGGTTTCCTTACCCGCCAGCCCGATCCACAAGACGGGCGCGCTGTGCAGCTTTTTCTAACCCCTAAAGGTCAGGAACTACATCAGCGCACACACGAATTTCGCTGCAAGAAGTTCGAACGCTTGCTCACACGTCTCACCCCTCAAGAAAGAACGACCATGCTCACCTTGCTCGAAAGAGCCATACAAACTGTCGAGGTTGAAGAACAAGGAGAAGTACGATGAAAAAGTTCTTTAACAAATGGACTCGGAAATTCCACCGTTGGATAGCTATACCAATGATCATAATTATTCCTCTTGCGGTTATTTCAAGTTTTCCAGAGCAGGAGCTGAACGCCTGCCGCCCCAAATTGAGCAACTTCAATCTCTCTTGTTGCTGCTGCTGGTTATCAGCGGAACTTATCTATACCTGATCCCCTATTTCACTAAATGGCAGCGCAATCGTCGAAATAAGGTGAAGCAACCAGCTAAATGAGGTTTTACATGACCATTAAAGTTATACAGAAAATATGGGTGTTTTTCAATCATAGATTTTCCTTCGTAGCTTGAACCTCTTGAGGGCTCATCCGTCATCATTTTGAGTGGAGATGACCTAGCTGGCCTCAAAATTTCAACTCACCACTCAGCGCAAGGCATGCCGAATTTGGAAAGAGTCGATGTATCTTCTATCATGGTCTTGGGATGCACATGACCACGTACGATGTGATCGTTATCGGGGGTGGCCCAGCCGGATTGATGGCTGCCGGACAAGCGGCGAGCTGCGGCGCGTCCACCCTGTTGCTCGAGAAAATGAGTGAACCCGGCAGAAAGTTGCGCATTACGGGGAAGGGACGCTGCAACCTCACCAACACAGCCTCGCTCGAAGAATTCATCGAACACTTCCAGCCGAACGGTCGCTTTCTGCGCCATTCCTTCTCGGTATTTTTCTCAGATGATTTGGTCACATTCTTCCACGAACTTGGTGTTCAGACGATCGTCGAACGAGGTGGGAGAGTCTTCCCGGTCAGAGACGATGCGCAAGAAATCGTGGATTCACTCACCCGTTGGGTCGTTCTCCAAGGTGCGCATATTATCCCAAACACAAAAGTTGAAGAAATTAATATTGAGAGCTCTGACATTACGGGTGTGCGTGTGGCTCCCTCACTATCGAAGCATGTCTCAACAACCCTGCATTATCAGGCCGACAGCGTCGTTCTGGCGACCGGCGGCGCCTCCTATCCGGGGACCGGATCCACCGGTGACGGCTACGTGCTTGCTAAAAACCTCGGTCACACGATTGTTCCCATCCGTCCTGTGCTCGTTCCTCTAGTCACATCAGGAGACATCGCCCCTCGCCTGCAGGGCCTCAGCTTACGGAATGTGAGGGCGAGCGCCATCATCGATGGAAAAAAAATGGATGAGGCGTTCGGCGAGATGCTGTTCACCCATTTCGGTCTCTCGGGTCCCATTATCCTTTCACTCAGCAAGTTAGTTGTTGATGCCCTTGAGGCGAAGAAGAATGTCGAGATATCTATCGATCTAAAGCCTGCATTGGAAGAGAAAAAGCTTGATGCCCGCTTACTTCGTGATTTGGATGCACATGGGAAACAACAATACAAAACGCTGCTAAGCGGATTGCTGCCGCGTTTGCTCATTCCTGTTTGTGGTGAACAGACAAACATACCCGCCGAAAAACCCGCACATCAAATATCCTCAGAAGATCGCCTTCGCCTGCGAAAATGGTTGAAAGATTTCCGGTTCAAAGTTACTCGGCATCGTTCATTTAACCAAGCCATCATCACGGCGGGGGGTGTGAATACGCGCGAGGTCGATCCGCGCACCATGGCTTCTCGAAAGGTCAGTGGACTTTATTTTGCAGGTGAAGTTCTGGATGTCGATGCTGACACAGGGGGCTTTAATCTTCAAGCGGCCTTTTCAACCGGTTGGCTCGCTGGCAAAAGCGCGGCAGGTTGAATCTCACGAAGTTGAAAGCAAGAGAAACCCCTTCTAGAGGGTCTCACCGCCAAGAACCAACCAATGTCAGGTATGAAATGGGATGGGAGGTGGCTGGTGACCATTGAGGTTCCTGGGGATTGGATGTATCCAGTGGGGGCAACCAGTCCGAATTATGCGTTATTTATTCTCTCGCGATGGAGTATTATCAAACCCTGTCTACGGTGATCCTTCCCACCATTCGAGACCGACCTGCCTCTCCGACATCTCAAACCCAAGTGACTTGTAAAGACGTTCGGCTGGGGATCCTTTATCGGCGACCATCACCAGACTCTGTAAATTGAACTGCATAAAGGCATGTGAAGCCGCCGCTTGGATCAGACTGCTCGCAATTCCCTGACGGCGATATGCGGGGTGGGTTTCTACCGACTGAAACCGACCCAGTTCCCCATCGTGAATAATGCCTAGATCACCCACAAGCTCACCACCGATAAATGCCCCGTACCATGCCGCCAATCGTTCCACCTCCATCTTTCGATAACGGGTCATTTGATCCTGTTTGAAAACACGAAAATGAGATTCCTCATGCCCAGGCTCTCTGCAGCGAATTTGATTCTCCGTCGCTTGATCCCAATCATCCTCGCTTTGAAGAGATCGGAAGTCGAGGCCGCTCTCCGGTGGTTTCTCAGAGATGATTTGGCTCGTGGTCAAGACGACCAGGTCGCTGAATTGAAATCCCTCATCCAGGAAAGGTTGAATATGTCCACGTTCTCCCGATTGTGCATCCCATCCGAAGGTTTGATGTCGGATATCGGGCGGACCGCCAATCTCCTCAATAAAAATCGATCGCCAGCGGAGGTCATCCCCGCAGTCTGGAGGGTCAGAGAAAAGCAGAAAATTTCCCCAATAGAAAGTTGGGTTTGAGGGTGTTCTGATGACCAGATAATTCCCTCGATCGATTATCTCACCATCAAATTTTGGAAATATCAGGTCCGTGCGGTAACCGAGAGATTTTACCCGCAATTCGAGGGGCTCCTTAAGGGCTTATCCATCTCAAAGTTCAGGATCCTGGGAACGCCGACGCACTTCTGCGATACATTCAATCTCAACCAGCGCACCAAGAGGATTCTCTTTGACGGCGACCGTCGTGCGTGCGGGTCGATGGGCGCCGAACATTTCAGCATAGACCGTATTCATCCCTTGAAAGTCTTCCATCGTGGCCAGGAAAACTGTGGTCTTGATCACGTTCGACAGATCGAGCCCGAGGCTCGCGAGAACAGCTTCTAGATTTAGCAACACCTGCTTCGTTTGTACCTGGATATCATCCCCGAGGAGCTCCATAGTCCTTGGATCGATAGGGGTCTGGCCTGAACAGAAGACGAGATCGCCCACCAGTACGGCATGACTATAGGGACCTATCGCCCCCGGCGCCTCCGGTGCATTCTGCAATTGCATTTAGCGGCTCCTTATCTTCCTTGGTGCTGAACATCAGGTCCTGGGCTCAAAGCCTACTTGGGGAACATCTACAATCCTCGATTGCGAGGCGCCCAAGCTGTGGGGTTTTCCCAGTCTTCTGCTTTCCATGGCATGTTCTCTGGTTTGACCTTTGGGATGATATCTTGAAAGTATTTCAACCTCTCTTCATCCGTCATCGGCACAAATGTCTCAGCAATCTCGAGATTTTGCTCAAGTTGCTCCATCGATTCCATCCCCACAATGACTGTGCTCACCGGCAAGCTAAAAGCATACCGAAGGGAACGCGAAACATCGTCCGTCAGGCTTCCAAATCCCAGCACCTTCATCGCGATCGTGGCGACCTGGCTGGCATTAGCAATTGGAAGGAACTCTTCTGCGAAACTCAGAATAAAATGATCCAAGCCGGAGAGCGCGATTAAGGCGCTATCGAATGGGAAACGATTGAGCGCTTCTACGAGGACTTGGGGATCCGTATGCCCACTGATGCTGATGTTTTGTACCAACCCCTCTTCGCGCGCCTGCACGGCAGCACTTAATGCCCCTAATTCGGAGGTAAACTCATTCAAGCGTGCAAAATCCCATACATTATGCAGCCGCCATTCGTTTACGTGATCAGTCTGAAGGCGCTCTAGGCTCTGCTCCAATTGCCGGCGAGCGCCGTCCTTGGTCGTATCCCAGGTTTTCGTCGCAATCCACATCTCTGCGCGGCGATGTTTCACCACTTTGCCAAGTCGTGTTTCCGCCTGACCATTCGAATAAAACCATGCAGTGTCGAAGTAGCGAATCCCACGATCAATCGCAGTGTTCACAATCTCGAGGGCTTCATCCTCTGTACAGTTATGTTCGTCGACGATGCGCTGACCGCCGAAACTGAGAATTGGGAATGATTCTCCGGTCTTACCAAAGGGTCTTGTTTCCATCACCAGGCCTCTTTTCTTCGTGGATAAACACCATTGTTAATAGAATTCTAAGGCACTTGTAAGTCATAGAATAATCCCTAAGTGGTAAGATTGCATCCAGAATATTTTGGAAATTTTTGGATGTGTGGAAACTTTAATATGAAACTCACTCGCCGGCAGGAAGAATTCGTCGAGAATCTTATTGATTTGAATCAAGAGTATAACGGGCCCGTCCATTACTCACAACTCGCTGAACGCTTGGGAGTCAGTCCCTTCACCGCCTACGACATGCTCTGCATGTTGGAAGAGAAAGGCGTTGTGGCTTCGGAGTATCATCTGGCAAGCGATAAGAGCGGGCCGGGTCGGGCAGAGCGGGTTTTTTATCAAAAGAAACCGAATACGAATCACCGGAAGGCAGGCGCTGACGAACTTAATAAGGATGATTTAGACACATTTCCCATCCAGATGCCCCGCGATGGAGAACGCTGCGAAGACGATAACACTCAGGGAATGCTCCCAACAGATGAAAACAACAAGATATCCTATTGTGTTGAAGTACTGGCTATCGCTGCCTTACGGCTTCAGAGTGACTCAGGGACGAATGCGCATACTGCCTACGTACAGAAAATACTGGAACCCAACCTCGCCTCGCGAGAAAAATTGTCGCTCCTGGGAGGATTCGCATTTGGCGTCCTCGCTCAAGATCGTAATTGCAATGATGACTGGACTCATAAGTTATTCGAACATATTGACCGATATCTCAAAATCGTGGCGCATCTACTGCCTGGTGAGTGCGAGCAACTCGCCAATGCGCTGACCGGGGAATTCTCTCGCATAAACAGCGGCGCACTGGATGGGTCGCTTAAAAAAAGTGATCAATTCTGATCCGAGGCGGGGTTCGAATGCCGGCTCCGGACATAGGCGATAGACTTTGATGGAACAAGTACACAACCCTATTATCCAGGTCAATAATTTGACCAAGGTATACATCGCCGGAGATGAGCCCTTTGTGGCGCTCAAAGATATTGAGCTAGATATCGAGGCCGGCGAGTTCCTTGGGATTATGGGAAAATCGGGGGCTGGTAAGACCACGCTTCTCAACATGATCTCCGGGGTCAGCCAACCTACCTCTGGCGAAATTCATTACTTTGGAAATCACAATGGAAATACGCAGTCCGGCGGAATCCCAATACCGGTTCACGCTCTGGATGAAGACGAATTGGCTGAATGGCGGGGTAAAAACCTAGGTATCGTCTACCAATCATTCGAATTGATGCCCTCGCTGAATCTGATCGAGAACGTGATGCTTCCACCAGATTTTTCGGGAACTTATCATCCAATCACAAGCAAAGAAAAAGCCCTGGAATTGCTCGATCTCGTAGACATCGTCGAACATGCATACAAAATCCCGGCTCACATTTCAGGAGGCCAGAAACAACGCGTAGCGATTGCCCGAGCCCTGGTGAATGATCCTCCATTGATCGTGGCCGATGAGCCGACAGGAAATCTGGATACAGTCACAGCTGAGACGATCCTTCAGATCTTCGAGAAGCTGGTCGATCAAGGTAAAACCATCATTATGGTCACTCATGATGAAAGCCTGGCGTCACGGTTTTCTCGACGACTGCAGATTTTCGACGGCAAATTAGGCACACCATTCAAGAATGGCATGTCAAGCGCTTCAAACCGAAAACCAGATACCGAACGCGCGACAGAATTCACGAACCAAATCATCACTCAATCCGCGACGGATGTCTCCCCGCCACCAGTGAAACTTGTCCCTGGCAAGGTTGAGGGAGGAGACACGTCTAATGGATCACCCGAAAACCACCCAGCGATCTTGCTGAAAGACGTGGCTAAAGTGTACGAAAACGCAGCGGGAAGATTTACTGCATTGAAATCCATCGATCTACAGCTCAATTACGGACAATTCATTTCTGTGGTTGGTAAATCAGGCAGCGGCAAATCGACTCTCTTGAACATGATCACCGGTATCGACCACCCAACTTCTGGTGATGTCATTATTGGAAACCAGCGCATCTATGAGATGAGCGAGAGCGAACGGGCGCTTTGGAGAGGCAGAAACATGGGTGTGGTTTTCCAATTCTTCCAATTGCTCCCGACCCTCAGCCTCCTGGAAAACACGATGCTTCCGATGGATTATTGCGATGTGTATCCCTTTAGTGAACGCCCCGATCGCGCCATGGAACTTCTCAAGTTGGTTGGCCTTGAAGAGCAAGCCCACCAGCTTCCCGCCTCGGTTTCAAGCGGACAGCAGCAGAGCGCCGCCATCGCCCGTTCTCTCGCAACGGATCCTGCCATTATTCTTGCCGATGAACCGACTGGAAACCTGGACTCGCGCTCGGCTGGCGTTATCCTCAACCTGTTCAAGAATTTAGCCGACCAAGGCAAGACCATCATCATCGTGACCCATGATCCTGCCATCACAAAACGGACCGACCAAACCGTGATCCTCTCGGATGGCGAGATCGTGGACCAAGCGATTGCACGTGCCCTACCATTCTTGAGCCATCCCGAGATGTTAACCGCCACACATCAAGCGAAGAAGCAAACATACTCGTCCGGAACAACCATCCTGCGCCAGGGGGACCCGGTCGACTGCTTCTTTATGGTGTCCACTGGGGCGGTGGATATTGTGCTTCAGAACGAAGACTGCGATGAAATGAACCTGGCTCGATTGGGTCCCGGGCAATTCTTCGGTGAAGTCGAATTGACGCAAGGAGGCGATTCCATCGCGAGAGTCCGGGCTGCTCCCGGATCAGCCGTAGAGCTGGCATTATTGCCGAAGAATGAGTTCTTTCAACTGATTGATGGATCCCCGCTCACCCGCAATGTGCTCAGTGAAATTGCCCATGCGCGCCTAGCCGAAAATAGAAGGTCACAGGATCGCGGATGTTAACAGGACCCACCAAGCCGAATGCTTTCAAACCCAGATGGAGTAAGGTGATTTCAGATCTCCGGGGCAGCAGGTCGCGCACACTGATGGTGGTCGCATCCATCGCCGTGGGGGTATTCGCAATAGGTATGATCGTCAGCGCTTACGTCATCATCTCCGAGGAGATCAACACCAGCTACGCCTCCGTGCATCCGGTCAACATCGACATCTGGACGGACCCTTTCCATGAAGATTTCGTCCGCATCATCGAACGAGTCCCCGGCGTGACTGATGCAGAAGGCCGCCGATTCATCAGCATCCGCGCAAGAAAATACGATGAGGTCTGGCAAGGTTTGAATCTCATCGCTGTTCCGGATTTCGACGACATTAACATCAACCAACTCGCCGCCATCGAGGGCACCAGCATCCCGGGCCGTCGAGAGATAATCGTCAGCGATAGCTTTATGTCTAGCACTGGTTATCAAGTTGGTGACGAGATTCTCATCGAACTCCCTGACGGATCTTCTCACACCCTTCCTCTTGTGGGCATGGTCAACGATCAAGCGACCGGCAGGGGCGATCCCTCTTCTAATTCGAATGCATATATCAGCACGGAAACACTGCGCTGGCTGGGGATGGGTGGATACTTCAACCGCCTCTACATCACCGTCGAAGAAGGCGATAACGAAGATGCGATTGCTGAAATTGCGTCCGTGGTTGAAGAAAAAGTTGAGAGGAATGGGCGCGTGGTTTATCGATCGGAGATCGGCGTCTCCGATGAACACCCGTTCGGGACGATGATTCTTGCCCTGTTGGGTGTGCTTGGGGCTCTGGGCATCCTGGTCACCATCCTGAGCAGCACGCTCATCATCAACACACTCAATGCCTTGCTCACTCAGCAGATGCGTCAAATCGGCGTCATGAAGCTCGTTGGCGGTAGAAGTTTCCAGATCCTGGGGATGTACATGGTCCTGATCTTTGCTTATGGGCTCATCGCTCTAGCTGTTGCCGTTCCCCTTGGCGCCGTTGCAGGGAATGCCCTTGCGGAGTTCATCGCATTTATGATGGGCTCAGATCTGCAGGGGTTCCGCGCCGTCCCCATTGCCATCATACTGCAAGTCCTGGTCGCTTTCCTCATCCCCCTGATCGCCGGTTTCTTTCCGGTCAGGAAAGGCTCGGAGACCAATGTACGTCGAGCTATCAGCAACGATCGGCCGGGGAATCAGGCGGCAGGACTAGGGTGGCTGAATCAGATCTCCAAATGGTTCCACTGGCTATCACGGCCGATACTTCTCTCCATTCGAAATACTTTCCGGCAGCGGGGCCGATTGGCACTCACTGTATTCACGCTCACAATCGCAGGCGCCGTCTTTATCGGTGTATTTAATGTACGGGCATCCATGGCGCAATTTATGGACCAGCTCGCCCAGCACTTCATGGGGGATGTCACCCTAACCTTCAGCCAACCCTATTCGATCACGCGCATCGAACAGGCAATCCTTCCTCTCCCGGGTATTTCCAGCCTGGAAGGCTGGGGAGGCGCGGCGGCTGAGATCTGGGATACGGAAGACAATGAGATCGAAAATCTCTTTCTCATCGCCCCTCCCGTGGACACCGCACTCCTCAACCCGGATATCGTCGCCGGAAGGTGGCTCGAACCAGGCGAACAAAAAGCCATCGTGGTCTCGGATACGATTTACGACACCTACCCCGACCTCGAGGCTGGCGATACTATCCGCGTTAAAATGCCGGGACACCGGGTAGATGATTGGTCCGTAGTTGGTGTATTCCGCTTTATCAGCATGCTGGGCGATCCGATTGCTTACGCTGATTTCGATTTTATCGCCGACCTTCTCGATCAGCCTAACCAGGCGCTCTCGTACCGGGTGACCACGGACATCCACACCCTCGAAGGCCAAAGAGAGACAAGTCAACTCCTGGATCAGTACCTCACGGATCGAGGCTTCCTGGTCAGCAGCATTGAAGCGGGTCTAAGCATTCAAGAAGATTCTGCGCAGGGTATCAACATCCTGGTCATCTTCTTGTTGATCATGGCGCTGCTGATCGCATTTGTAGGGAGCATTGGGCTTACGGGCACGATGGGGATGAATGTCCTGGAGCGGACGCGCGAAATTGGCGTCATGCGCGCCATCGGCGCTGTGGATCTGGAGATCATTAAATCTGTTGTGATCGAAGGTATGATGATCGGCCTTATTACGTGGGTCCTGGCCATTGGGATGTCGTTCCCCATCAGTTTCCTGCTCCTGAGAATCATCACCGTGGCCATGATGGGAACCTCGATGGACCTCTCCATCACCCCAGAGGGCATGTTCATCTGGCTGGCCGTCGTCATCATTCTCGCTTTCATTGCGAGCATCATTCCCGCGCGCAATGCAGCCAGATTAACCATCAACGAGGTTCTGGCGTATGAATGAGCCTGTGGGGATCACCAGCTAAGACACGCAACATACAAATCGTTGGATCCAACAAAATTAGTTAATACGAAAAATGAAAAACAACGGACTCGGGCTGGAGGACGTCGAATCAAGAGATGAGCCCGGCCATAAGGGGATTGCGTGATCCGGCGCATCATGCAGTCCGCTGTCAGGTTTCTCGTTTATAAGGCATCAACGTAGAAGGGGACCTGCCGACCCAGATGACAACTCCCCATTATGCTCCCGGGCCGCTCAGCACCTCAGGCAGTTGAAATCCACCATCATCATCTGGATTGAACTCATATACGCGCACGACGGCATCCAACCTCAAAGGTCCATATAAATGTGGAAATCGTTCATCGCTTCCCACGGCGCTTTCGTACTCAATGGGGAGGTTCACAAGATGGGCGTCGATCTCGAGAAGGACGAGATCTCTCCAACCGCTGTAGAATCTGTCCGCCACATCAATGACTTGATCGAGCTCTGAGCAGTGGATGAAACCATCTTCTTTGAAGCTCTCTGGCTGATACATCTCTTCGCTTAAAGCATTCTCCCAAATCATCTTCTTCGCAATATGAAAAATGTTCATCGGGTGTCCTTCCTGCTCGAGGTTGTTGGTGTGATGAATGCTTTCTTCCATTTCTTTCCAGAAAAACGCATCGTGAGGAGAATTTTTAGGGTTGCTGGCACATGGTCGCTGGTATTCAACTGCGAGGGCCCGCATAGAACGATGATAGGGATTTTAACCAGACTTCCGAGCTTCGACGAACTCCTCCGGTCTGTCGAGTAGTTCTTGCACCCGGGCAAAATAACGACCAGCATGGAGGCCATCCATCAAGCCATGATGTCCCTGAACCGATAAAGGCATATGGAGTGAGCCCCCCTTTTGAAATATCTTTCCCCAGGCAATACGCGGGACCGAATCGACTGGATGCATATGAATCGGATGCATAAATCCAGTAAAAGAGATCCAGGGGATGCTCGTCATAAAGAGCAAATCATCCTGACCCGGCTCATTTTCAAGAACCAGTTTCTCCTTTACTCGAGAGACGCTCTTTTCGGAATCTTGAATGAACTCGTAAAAATCATCGACATACTTGAGGGTACAGAAGCTGAAGGTCTCATCCTCAAGCAGGATAGTAATCGACGGATGGACGACCTCATGCTCGATGACCCGTCCCTCACGAATCCGGTAGCGGAACTCAGGTATCGAATTCGCCGCATGGGCAAGTGCGTATGTCAAACCTAACGTAAATGAGACGGATGCGTCTTTTAAAGCCGGCTGGATCTTTGTAACCTCCACATCCGCGCAAACATTGAAATGTGGATAGTCAAAGCGACTAAAAACCTCAAAATGCTTGCGCCTCGGCCACGAATCCATATCGATGTATTTCATGGACGCCTCCTTGACGTCAGTGTGATGGTGCTCGGATCAGTCTTGATAAAAACACCCCCAAGGTAGATATTGCCATTGCCATTATCAAATTTATCACCGAGAGCCTTCCGCTCTTTTGCTACAAGATTAATAGAATAGCTGGAGAATCAAATGAAAGATCGATCCTCCCTAGACTTCTGAAGTCAGGAATACGTACTCCCCATCTTGCATAAGGATCTCACCATCCACCTCAATCGTGCAGTTCGTGGGGATTACATCCACATGGACTCCAGAGGACCAATCTGCACCTGTGTCCTGTGGATAGGGATTTCCAAATGCGACATGCACCCCGGGAATTTTTTCATCCTGGAGCAGGCGGCCCGTCAAGTGTTTGACGGCTGTATTTGTTCCAATTGCAAATTCTCCAACCCGCCTTCCATTCTCGCTGGAGTTCAAATATGCCCAGACCTCTTCCACGAGAGACTCATCCTCACAATCTACCTTAACAACATAACCTTTTTCGATTGTAAAAGTAACCGGCTGATCTAGAACTCCGTATTTCGGCGAGAAGTAATCTCCCAGCACGTCCGCGACGATGATCCCATCCGCGGTTGCAGGACAGGTGAACACCTCACCTTCAGGCAGGTTTCCCCAATCGCCTTCATGATGATAGCGACCGTGGCACGGAACCCACGTATATTCAGGATTAAATTGTGCGGTGAGGTCGGTTCCCTTTTCTGAGGTCACGTGAATTTTATCAGCGTCTTTAACGAGCTCGTACACCTTATATGTCATCTTATAGACTTGTCCATAGTCTGCGCGCATCCCTTCCCGCATGAGCTGCTC
>CBDVCG010000010.1:0-16890 GCA_965372425.1 uncultured Anaerolineales bacterium | reverse complement strand
GATTTTATGAACGCATTGTCCGAACTCCGGGGTCTTGCTGGGCATAAAGTCGGCGCGGACGTTTTTATTGCGCGGCGACCAGGTCTTTCCACCGTCGTCTGTGAAGTAAAGACCTCCTGTGGAGATGGCGACGTACATCCGCTGAGGATCACCCGGATCGAGCAGAATGGTGTGCAGGCAGAGGCCACCTGCACCGGGGAACCAGTCTCCACGGTGGGGATGGTCGTAGAGGGGTTCGTTCAGCTCCCAGCTCTCCCCCACGGTCTTTCGAGATAAAGAGCGCCCCCGGCTCGACCCCGGCATAAACGACTCCGGGTTCGTCCGGGCGCCCGGGTGTGATGTTCCATGGTTTGATGACCTGCTCTGGAACTGACATCGCCGTCTCCGGGTCGGCCGCCTCCTCCGACGTCCCGAGCGGGCGGCTCGAGCGTGAGGGGCGTTTGAACTCGGGGAGCACTCGTGCCTGGGTCCAGTCATCCCCCCAGTTGTCGGAGGAGTGCATGGTGGGTCCGTAGACATCATGAACGACGGCGGCATGCAATCTTCCGTCCCGTGGGTCGACATTCATGTGCATGACGCCCCAGCTCTTGAAATGCAGCTCGCTCATCCTCCAATCCTGACGTTTTTCATCGGAGGAGAAGATCAAACCGCCTTTGCGTGTACCCACCACCAATTTCATCTGTCGATTCGCCATCGCAACCCCCTTTACGTTTCTCTTCATCGGATTTTCTCCTCATGCTCCCACTTGATGACCATGGGTCGATCTGGGGATCACCCATGCCCGAATTAGGAGTATTTATATCATATTAAGGTATCTCTCATGGGATGTGCAAATGCTTTACTTGGGGGATTGGGGCTTGTATTCTGGGGAGAGGATGCGACGTCTCTCTAATACACATAAGGGTGACTGACGATTTGAATGTTGATGCTTCTCCTGGAGAACAGGAATGAACAGGCGGGACCGATTGATCGAGAGAGCAGTCATTTGAATCACGGACAGAATGGGGGAAATTGTCAGTCGATCTCCTCGGGAAGCGCATCTGCAGGCTCTTTTACTTCTTCGAAGAATGTCCTTAGATCTGCTGAATCGAGCGCAGTCCGTGGGGGTTCGCCTTCTCTCGTGCTCCAACGGACCAATCGTATCTGACCCGAATCAATCTCAATCCCCGTAATATCCCCATCACTGAAGGAACAGCAGCCGCTGTTGATATAACATGGCTGTTCCTGGGCCCTGGCAAAGGCGAGATCGGTACGGATTTTCTCCATGTCCTCCCGCGGAAGTGCTTCAGGGATCCTCGAGACCTCGACGTAAATTTCACGGTAGTAGTTGAGCTGAGTTCTGGTAGGAAAGTTGGGCTTGTGTGTGTGCCCGGCGACGAGGATGACACTGCGCTGCTTGACCGCCCAACTGTACATGGCGTTGTCGTGCTTGCTGCGCAGCTCCCAATCCGTGGCTGGTGTGGTGGACTTGATGTTGGTCAGCCGCTGGATGGGTCGCCACAGGTATCGAACTGCGAAACGGCTAATGCTCCCGAATCGATCTCCAAGCGTTGTGCCTTGATGTCCATGGACGAGGAAGAGCGTCCCTAAGTAATCGCCTGCATCGAATACTTGGTACTTTATCGCCTCGTGTACGGTGATGCCTTCGAAAAAGGGCTCGAGATGCAGAGCCACCATCTCCGGGTAGCCCCACTCATCATCGTGGTTTCCGTAGATGCGGAGATGCCGATCTGCCGTGTGGAATGGTTTTTCAAGGTGGAAAATATCTGAATAGGTCGATGTGACCTCATCTGGCCTGCACTCCCAGAGTTCTTCGCCATCTCCCAGGATGACGGACGTGAATTGATTCGAATCGTAATGCCTCAGCGCAGTTCGGTAGGTCTCGGCGCACTGTTTGAAGTCATCCGCATCATCGCCCGCGCCTTTGTGGTGATCGGAGAAGATGACCACGCGGCTGGATCGGAGCTCGAGCGATCTCTCTTGTGCTGATTGGAAGGCCAAGTCTAGACCTTGATCGATGTTCTCTTGATAGCTCATGTTTTGTGAAATGCTATCAGAGATTTGAGCCCGCGTCAGGGGTTTTAAGGTGTAAGAGAAGGTGGTTAGGCACGATGGCACGAAGTCAATAAGGAACCAAGGTTTGATGGAGGGGTTGCTAGGGAATCGGGATCAGGGATCGGGGATTAAGGATTAAAAAGGTTGAGGAGACGGGCCATTTCTGGATCAGATGAATTTGTTTGGATATTTTCCTGAAGCGTGAAACAGCTTGGGTGTGTCTCGGTGAAAAGACTCGCAGAAACGCCGCTTTGCTGAGGGTTGGAATAGATAAATCATGTACGGTTGTTTGGGATGACGTTGACCACGAGTGATCTACCCGATGATCTTCTCCGCTTGATCGTCCCCCAAACTCTAACCCCTCTCCTTTCAACGGAGAGGGGTTAATCAGGGAGACAATTAGATTATTTCTATACAAGGGTTGCGATGACGTTGATTTAGAGAAATCAACCTTACTCCACCACCACCCAATCCGTGCTGCTCCGTCCGAACACCTCGGGAGAGTACATTTCCTCAGCCGTAGCTGGCGGTACGACGAACCTTCCTGGTGTGGTTGCTCGGGCGACATAGGAGTAGTCATACACGCCGTCCCAGAGCAGGGGGGTAAACGCCTCCGCTTGTTCGTCACGCATATTCTGGTGTTCGTACCATGGCCACCACCACCACCAGCCGTAGCGGTAATCCGAGCTGTCCGGATCCTGCGGGACGCTCTGCGATACCGCCAACGCCGGGTTGACGATCTCCAGCCCCGCCGGAAGTGGATCGACGAGCGCCACATGATACCGTCGATTGTCGGCGACCATCTTCAACCGCACACGTACTCGCGCCCCGGCTTTGATATGCCAGGTCCCGTCCTCGTCCCGCGTGACGTCATCGGGGTCGTCGATCGCTTCGTACTCACGCTGGACGACAAAGCCCATGTCGAGCGGATCGAGGTTGAGGTCGGTGGGCGCATAGCTCAAACCCAACCGGTAGTAGAGGCGACCCGGACCTTCCTTGCTGATGATCAAGTCCTGGGTCTCACCTCCGCCTAGTGATTCGTCGAGAAGGTAGGACATAGGGATCTTCGTCTCGTGCCGTTCGGTGGTGTAGCCCTCGTATTCGTGTTCGCCGGCGAAAGTGTCTCCCAACCAAATGCGGGCGACGAAATCCGGTGTCTGCGCCTCGAACGTGTTGAAGTAGCGATCCATCGCCAGGAGCACAAAGACGTTCTCCTGTGTGTTGCCCCATCGGCCCCTCGTGCGATGCGCCAGCAGCCCATTGATCAGCTTGGGGATCAGTTCGTCATCGGGATTGTCGAGAATCAGCGTATCGAGCAGGATGGCATCCGTGCGGCGATCTGAACTGAGCAGTAGATAGGTCTGGTCGTGTACGTGTGTTGTGAAATTGGCGGCGCCAGGGGTTTCCACGACCCGATTGCCGATATAGCGTCGGATTTCAGCCAGTTCGGCGCTGGAGGAGGGATCGTCTACGAGTGTCTGCCAGATCCAGCCTACGGCATCGAGCGAGAGTTGCTCGATGCCGGCCTCATGATAAAGATTACGAGCCTTTTGAGCATCCTGATCGCCCATAAGATTGCGCACGTATAGCGCATACGCGCTCAGCGTCTGTCTTGTTCTCAGGCTGTACCAGTAGGGGTAGTGGCTCTCGATGTCCCGCAGGTACTCGAGCACTCGTGCCTGCATATCTTCGGGCACTTCGTAGCCTTTCAATTGTGCCCGTTGAAGGGCGTGCGCCACATGAATGGTGTTGAAGGGGATCGAGTCCTGACCACGCCGCCAGTAGGGGAATCCACCATCCCAGTTTTGCATACCCTCGAGCCGTTCGATGTCGCGCACGACCGCGGCTTCGATCTCTTCCGTGGAGGGCAGTCCATCGGCTTCGAAGGCGGTGAGCACGTCGCGCAGGGCAGCGACGCCGAGGACGCGGGATGCGACCTGCTCCGAGCACTCGAAGGGGTAAGCCACGAGATAGAGCACGGCGTCTGTAAGCGCTTGCAGAGCGGTGGAGGAGGTGCTGATCTCCAGCGCGCCGAATTGCGGGAATACGTCCGAGGGTGGGGCGACCGGCTGGGCGATTGCGCCCTCATCGATCACACCGTAGGTGGCGAAAGCTTCCGTCGTCGCCGGCGTGTACACCGGCAGTTCGACGGTTGCGGCGTCAGCGTATGATTCCGCGACTGCCGCGATCTGGAAGCGTGCAGTGCCAGCCATATCTGTGGTTGCTGGGAAACGCACCTCGACGCGGTCATGCCCGGGTACCGTCACACGCAAACCATCGTCACCGACCAGAATGATGTTGCTCCCGCGAAGGGCAACATCGACGACCATGGGTTCGTCGGTCTGGTTCTGGAGCACGACCGGCAACTCGAAGCTGTCGCCGAAGTTGAGGAAGCGGGGAGCGGATGGACGCACCATCAGCGGCAGGCGGGCTGTCAAGTTCGTCTCAGCCGAGCCAAATCGGCTCCCGCCGTCATCGACTGCAATGACCATTACACGGTAGCGCGTCAGGTTGTCAGGGACGGTGACCTTTACACGGGCGGCGCCATTTTGGTTCGTGCGCACTTCAGGCGCGAACGTGGCCAGGGGGTTGAAGTCCATGCGAATGCGGATGGGTTCTGAGGTTGGACCGCCCCCGCCCCTGCCGTTTGCCATTTCGGCCTCCGACGGGGCAGCCGCAGCAAAGTCCAACCCTTCTTCCAGAACCGCTCCTTTTTCGATCGACCTCGCCGCCTGGTCCGCGAGTTCTCCGCCCACCTCGGCGGCTTCGGCCAACGCAAGCGGATCCACGAGGATGATGCTGGCGCGGGTGTAATGCGAACTGACGTCCGAGGGGCGGTTGAGGTAAAAGACCGAAACCGGGTCGGCGAGCTGATAGTTCGTTAGCGCTAATACAGCTTCGTCCACGACAACCACGGCGAGTTCTGCATCTGGGACAGGATTGCCATTTGCATCCGTGAGAAGGATATCAAGCACTGTGGATGTTCCGGGCTCGATGGCCTTCTCTTGAGGTTCAACCTCGAGTGCGAGTGTGCGTTGAAGCGGCGGGATGCTCAAGTTGAGCGATCCGCCAGCATAGGCGGGTCTCGGTGGCACACCGGGTAGGGCATCGCCGGCATCGTCGGTACGTTCGACGGCTCCGACGAGGTCCACCTGTACATTCAAGTTGGGGATGTGTTTTTCTTCGATCGGCACCAGTAATGTGAGCGTGCTATCATCAATGACGAAGCGTTCTGTGTAGAGAACTCCACTACGGCTGACCGTGAGCAATCCCTCTGCCGGTGTGAAGGGAGGTTGGACGAGGATCTCTGCTACGTCGCCTGGCTGATAGGTCTCCTTATCTGGAATGAGCGTGATGGCTTCGCGCTCGACCTCACGTGAAGGCGGCTGTTGCCCACCACTCACCCACCGGGAGATCTGGCTCTGGTTTTTCCGACCCATTTCGTCGGTGATTCCGGCCGTAATCTGGTAGCGTCCACCGAGCAACGTTTCGAAGGTGCAGCTCACGGGTTCCATACCGGATCCGACGGTGCAGTCCTGGGGATCCACCTCCACCTGCCCCCATGAACCGTCCTGGTATTTCCATTCGATCCTGGCGGATCTCACATGGATCGGCCTATCCGAGACTGTATTTCCGTCAAGGTCGGTGACGATGAATTCGATTTCCAGGGGTTCGCCGCGTTCGACGAAGTAACGGTCACTACGCATGCCAACGTATAAGTTCGCTGGATGCACCAACAAGCTGGTGGACCCTGCCCATGCTTGACGGTTCACGTCGAAAACTGTGGCTTCTGCGACCACGCTGACGGGCTTGGGGGTAAGGGTTTCTTCGAAATCCATACGAAGATAATGGTTGCCGGAAGCGTCTGTAACACCGCTATAAGAGAGATATTCTGTGCCCTCATAGATGGGTTCGTAATACCACCACCATGGCGTCCAGCTGCCAAAATTGAAATCCGGCCAATTCGGGGGGTGATAGACGCTCGGGGAGGAGATCACGTTCCACGCGACCTCCGCGTTCGTCAGGGGGTCACCGGTGAAATACTTCGCTTCAACTGCGACGATGGCATGGTCTCCGACGAAATACGGTCCGGTGGTTTCATTGCGTGCCGTAACTTCGAACTCCGGTCGTCGGAACTCCTGGATCTGAAAGCCGTGGTAGTACTGGTAGCTGCTCAAATTGCGCATGCTTCCTTGCGCAGTCAGGTAGAGCTGAGCGTAGCCGAGGTTGGTGTTATCGGGCAGGGTGAAGACGAAGTCAAAGCCTCCAATGGCGTTGACGTCAGCCTGACCGGTCCCCAGTTCGTTCCCCTGGGGACCGAGGATCTGGTAGTTCATTGACGAAACATCGTCCCCGACGAGGCCCACATCACCCGTCTGTCCGCCGCCTACCCGCCGCAGCCAGCCTTTGAGGTGTATTTCTTCACCGGGGCGGTACATCCCCCGGTCGTCAAACACGTACCAGCGCAGGTCATCGGAGAGCGAACGTCGATTCCAACCGTCCTCATACCAGTAGTTTGTCGACTTGGGCAGGAGTGCCTTGTCGGCGCCCTGCTGTGCGACCAGATAGGCTACACTGCTTGCCGGGATGTCGAACTTGACGGTTCCGTCCTGTCCACTGGTGAAGGTATCAGGTCCTGCTCTCACCGTGATCTCTGCGAGTGGTCTTCCATCCTCGAGCGCATTGGTCCAAACAACCATCTCGCTGTGATCGACGAAGGCGTCCAGCCCAATCTGGGTTACCTGCACCCAGGTCTGGACGGTCTCCCAATAACGGTCCTCCTGGAAGAGACCGCGATGCGGTCGAACGATGACGACGAAGTGACCGTAATCGCCGTCCATGTGCTTATCAAGCGAGATGTTCACTTCGGTGAGGGTGTCATTTGGAAGCTCGAGGTCCATCGTCTCGTCCAGTACCAATCTTCCTGGTGGATCTGCAGGGGTATCCGTCTGTTGAAATTCGTACAGGTACTTTATAAATGCTGGCCAGTCAGATGGCTCGACGGAATAAATCTGGACATCTAATTTGTTGTAGTTGATAGCATAGAGGCTCAAAGCGGGATCTGTGGTCGAGGGATCGAGGGTGACGAAGACATCACTCGGTCCAATCAGGATGGGATCGGCCGGACCGATCTTGAATCTCAGTTGTTCATCCCGGCCGAGCGTTTGACCGAAAATATCCTGAATGTCTTTATCCACCGTCACCCGGTATGTCGTGCGTCCCTCGGTGGCGCCACGGATGCTGATCGTATCGCCGTAGATGTTCACGGAGGCGCCGGGCAGCTCGGGATCGATGCGCAGCATACCTTCTTCATAGGCGTCGATATCGAGTGGATTGTTGAACTCGATGAAGAGCGGCACGAGCGGTCGGCAGTCGTCCTCGTACCAGGAACAGCCGTGATCAACGATCCGAAGGGGTGCATATGTGTAAAAGTTGAAACCCTGTTGCGTTTCGGTCAGCAGTGGACCTTCCGTGGAGGGTGTGCCCGGACCGATCGTTACCGAAATATTGGTGTCCGCAGGCAGCGACTGCGTGGCCTTGAAAGCGAGCCAACGGCTCTCCTGCGCGTGTTCGACCATGCTGCTCACACGCTCATCCCTTTTGATTTCCTGCTCTGTGGCCATCACGATGCGCACAGACTGACCCCCAACCTCCACCTGGATGGTCTCCAATACGGCCTGCGGGTCAATACGCTGATCGAAGGCGATAAAGAATAGCGGGTCGAGCGGCTGTGGTTCTGTTGAGTATGGGTGGTGACTGATCATCGTGACCGTTGGTGTGGTGAAGGTGAACTCGATGGTCTCGGCGAGCACGCCGCCCGTCATCGACTCGGTTCCTGCTGGAATCGTGACGCGGTAGGCCGTCGCCATGGGGAGGCGATCGATCAAATCGGAGTCATATTGAAAATTGAGCGTCTTGGTCCCCAGCCAGCGCCATGTCCCTGGGAGTGAGGGATCGATGTGCACGGGCACATCCAATTCGGACAAATCCTCCAGGCTGGTCAGTGGGACCATGGGCTGGTTGAAGGTGACGTTCACAAATGGTGCAATGGGGATCTCCCCTTCTGGAGAGTAACGCAAGACCTCGAGGGGTCCGGCTTGTACTGGATCGGGCAGTTGCGCGTCAAAAGGAGGGGGGAAGGGTTCTTCGATCGTCTCGCCGGTGAGTGGCGGAGGAATAACCTCATCGGGCAATCGGAAATCCTGCTGATCGCCCGGATCAGGCGGCAAAGCTGCCAGTCGGGCAAGGATGCGCTCCACATCACTGGGGGCAAGTGGTTCACCAGTGCTCAGGGGAATGGGCTCGACGGCCTGGGGTTGCTCCTGACCCTCGCTCAACCGGATCGTGAGGCCGGATACCTCTTCGCCTGTCACCGGTATTTCCTCGCCTGATCCCTCAGGCGTCTGCACTTCGGAAGGGATGATGTGCCCTGGTTCTTCCCCTCTTGTGGTGAGAAGAATGACCAGGCAAAGGCAAGCCACGGTCAGAAGCACGATAACGATAGCGGCAGGCACCCAGGTGCGTCGAACGATCGAATTCTTTTGAGCCATGTCCCGAACCTTCCTTTTTAAAAAATACGTACTACAAAAGTCAGGATTATCTTATGAATAGACGCCAGAGAACGTCAGTTTGTTCCAGGGAGGCGGATCATAATATGAAGATTTACTCAGATAGAATAACGAGCGCCCCACGTCACATTGTGGAGCTTGTTGCAGGTTATGCGCCATAGCGAGGGGGTACTAGGAACGTTCTAACATAATATTTTCCCACCTGCTTGCCCCTCAGGCGAGGGTACTTTCTCATTTTGTAATGCACCCCAATCAGAGGCCGCGGGGGTCCTCTATAATGCCACGTCCACCGGACCCCCTCGGCTACTCCACCGTACCGAACTTTGAGTAGATGTGAGAGAAACATTTCCTACCTTCTCACTCCTTGACCAGCTTGTCTATGGTCGATATTGGGAGGCTGTAGGGGAGGAGGCTTTTCATATCCTTATTCTTCAGCAAAGTCGAGGGCGAAATCGAAGGATGACAAAGGATTTTACTCCCCCCATCCACCACAATCTCGCCGCAACCCGGCACAAAGCCCTGCGGTCACTGCCAGCGAGTAGGTGTGGAGGGCATCGATTGAGGGCGAGGCTTGGGAACATCGTAAGGGTTTCTCGGTCGATTAGCTGACGCTATACTTCTCCCCTGACGCATTATTGGATTTTTCGGAATGAGACAAGCCATCCAGGATCACGCTCTATATCGCTGGGCCCAACGCCATATGGTACTCCACCCACTACTCTTCGCGGTTGCGCCTATCGTCACCCTGATAGCCCATAATTCGGAGTCCGAGCCATTGTTGGGCGTTCGGGCGATGGTCATCCTAGCCCTCGGCACCACGTTAAGCCTGGTCTTCCTACAGCGTTTCATCCCCGATAAGCATCGTGCTGCGATGGTTTGTTCCTTGTTCCTCTTGTTATTTTTCTCCTACGGGCATGTGTATTTCGGCCTGGTGACTCAATCAACATTAGGCTTATTCTCTGGTGTCGGCTTGGTTGGAAACCATCTCGTCCTGGGGATAACATGGACTGTGCTATTTATCGCTGGGGTATCGATCACAATTCGAGTGAAGATCGGATTGGAAAACCTTACGAAGGTCATGAACCTCATGGCAGTAGCAACCCTACTCGTTCCGCTGGTAAATCTTTCCCGCTATGAGCTGCAGCGAATCCAGCATTTCACGGGAAACGAAAGCTTCACCGCCTCATTCGCCAACCACGATCTTGAAGAAGCAGTGCAACCCGATATCTACTACATCATCCTGGATGGGTATGGCCGGGCTGACATTCTCGAGGAACTGTATGTGTTCGATAACACCAATTTCATAGCCTACCTGGAGAACTTAGGTTTCATCGTCGTCCCTCAAAGTCGGAGTAATTACATCCTCACAAGCCTTTCCTTGGCTTCCTCGCTCAACATGAACTATCTCCAGGATCTGCAGACGAGCCCTGTACACAAGGGAGAAGAACAGCAGACGCTGGCGCGCATGATCCGGGACAGCGCTGTACGGGAATTCCTGGAGCTCCAAGGCTATCGAACCGTCGCATTCGCCTCCGGCTACCGACCTACTGAATTGCGAAACGCGGATCGCTTCCTGGATGGTACGCAGAGGAACATCAACCCCATGGAGGGTTTGCTCTTAGAAACCAGCGCATTTTCCGCCTCCCAGGCCTTGGCCAGTGAGCTCGAGCTAACTGTTTACTTCCCCGGTTACGACAGCCACCGTGACCGCATCTCCTACATCCTGGATGCGCTCCCGGAAGTCGCTGACCTTCCAGGACCGAAATTCATATTCGTCCATCTCGTCATCCCCCATCCTCCCTTCATCTTCGACGAAGAAGGCGGAGCCGTCTCACCGCGTTACCGTTACACATTAATGGATGGAGACGCCTTCCCTGGGACGGAAGATGAGTACGCCCAGGGGTATCGTGCCCAATTGACCTATGTCAACGATAGAATGAAGGATCTGATCTCTGCCTTGCTGTCACGATCGCAGCGCCCCATGGTCCTCATCCTCCAGGGAGACCATGGTCCGGGTATGCAGTTGAATTACCAATCTGCCGATGACACAAATCTAGAGGAGCGGTTGGGAATATTTAGTGCGATTTACACATCGGATGGGAAAGCGGCTGAACTCGGGTTTGGTTTAACCCCGGTGAATACGTTCCGGGTGCTCTTCAACCGATATTTTCATACTGATTTCCCCCTGCTTCCAGATCGTAGCTATTATTCCACCTTGGATAATCCGCTGGATTTCGTTGAAGTTCCATAGTCCCTCATTTCGGGCTTCGTCCGCAGGGATCATGACGGGATTATCGAGGGCGGGTATCCCGTCGACCACGACGCCGCCCCACATGATCTCCTCTACGCGAATGTTGCTCGGCGCATCATCCCGTAAAAAGAGAGCGAAGCCAGGATCGATTCGTCCGAGCAGCCTCCCCTTCCAGCCGGTGAAACCGGGTGGTGGTTCGAGGTCCGCCGCGCCGTACCAACGTATCCACGCTGGCCAATCCTCGCCAAAGGACTCTCCGCTAAGATACTCCAGTGTCTCTACGTATTGGGGGAAATCGGCAGCCTCAACGAGACCGATCTGGGCCGCACGCATCAGCTCGATCATTACGGCGATGAAGGTCGGGTCATTCCTCCCATGGATGACATCCAGGGCGAGGCGGGCCACCTCGGGGTCAGAGGAGATCAACGCTTCCATGAGTGCGGCAGCTTCCCCGGAGGCAAAGGGATCGCTGACACTTGCGGATCGAGGTTGGTCTTCCGCTATCATAGGAGTAGATACGGCATCCTCCGAACGGATCCCAGCAGATTTATCCAGGTCGTCAGCAGACTTGCAGCTTGTGAGGAGCAGCATCAGAGCTGAAATGGCGATAGCCCAGATAGGATGTTTCATGGCTTACCCTTTCTCCGATAACAGAGTCTGTATGACGGCTTCGATCTCTTCATAACGACCCTCACCAATGTGGGTGTAGCGCACATACCCATCCTTATCGATCAAGAATAACGTTGGCCAGTACCTTACGCTGTATGCATCCCAGGTCGCGCGTTCGTTGTCCTGGGCCACAACGTATTCGATCCCGAGTTCCTCCACCGCCGCTGAAAGGTTGTCAAGATCCCTTTCGAAGGCAAATTCAGGGTAGTGATCACCGATGATGACCAGACCTTTGGGTCCGTAAATTTCATGCCAGCCCCTCAACGAGGGGACCACCCGTTGGCAGTTGATTCAACCAAAGGTCCAGAACTCGATCAGCACGACCTTTCCTTTTAAATCCGCAAGACGCAGGGGCGAATCGGTATTGAGCCATACCTCGTTGGTGAGTTCCGAGGCAATTCCCAATACCGGGAGCTCTGGGGTCGGGGACACATCCGTGGATGATGAAGATGGCATCGTCGCCCCCTGGGTTTGTCCTGAGCTGGGCGAGCCACTTAAACCGCACGAAGAGAAGGACATCGCTATCGCCAGTAAGAGTCCAGGGACTGCAATGCTTTGGCTGATTTTAATACGGCTATCCCTCCGAGAATGGACGATGTCATCAGTGTTATCATCAATTTAACTGATAAGCTCCGATCGTACCGGGAAGTCATTACACAATTCTTATAGAAACATCGAAAGCTCGTTTCATACCCCGTTCTGATGTAAGATTCGCGTAATGCTCGTATGGCAAACTCTGTGTGAAGCCAATGATCAGGAGGTTTTGAGAGATTCTATGAGCGAAGATGTGATCCTGGTGGTGGAAGACGAACCGAGCATCCGAGAAGTCGTCTGCCTTTACCTGGAACGCGCGGGTTACACTGTGCTAGACGCGTCCGACGGCGTGCGGGCGGTGGAGGTGCTGGACACCATGGAGGTCGATCTGGTCGTCCTCGATCTCATGCTGCCGGAGATCGATGGCTTCGAGATCACGCGCTATCTCCGTGCTCAGGGGGACATCCCCATCATCATGCTCACGGCAAGGCGGGAGGAAGTGGACCGCATTGCGGGGCTCGAGATGGGTGCTGATGACTACGTCGTGAAACCCTTCAGCCCTCAGGAACTGGTCAGCCGCGTGCGGGCAGTGCTGAGACGCTCGCAGAAGGCTTCCACGCTAGAAATGGAACAGCCGCTCGTATTTGAAGAACTCACCGTCGATCCCGCCAAACGGATTGTAACCGTGGCAGGGGAGGAGCGGGATCTCACGGCAAGGGAATTTGACCTGCTCTGGTTTCTTGCAAAACACACTCGCCAGGTGTTCACACGCGATTTACTGCTTGAGCATGTATGGGGGTTCTCCAGCTACATAGATTCGAGCACCGTCACCGTGTTGATACGCCGACTGCGCGAAAAGATCGAAGGAAACCCCTCAGATCCCAGACACATCATTACCGTCTGGGGGGTGGGGTATAAATTTGAACCTTAAACCGAAGGTCGCAGCCAATCTCAAGAAACTGGACGTCATACATAATTGCTGACTGTGTTCACAACGGGTCAGGATTCAGGTAACCATGGACCAATCCACGACAATGAAGCGAGAACGCAGGAGCGAGCTCGGCTGGCTGCTCGGTTCTGTAAGCGTTGTGCTTATTCTGGTGCTGGTCCTCTTCCAGTTCCTCATGCAACCCTCGGTAAACGACTTCGTCATCATAACCGGGTTCCTGCTGGTCACGGCAATTATCTCTGTCCTGATCGGATACGGCGTGTTGCGCTCGAGATGGTTTCCTTACTCCCCGAGTCTGCGCTGGTCACTCCTGAGCACGTACGCTCTCTCGAGTTTGCTCACCTTCCTGAGCGTCTGGCTGACGGCTCGTTTGATGTTCGTCAACGCGCACGATTTGCTTCTCGCTACGATCCTTCTCTTGTTCACCGGTGGGATCGCCATGGCGCTGGGTACCTTTTTCTCGCAATCGCTCATGGAGCGCATCGACGCACTCCGCATGGTGACAAGACAGGTGATGGCGGGGGATCTTAATGCTCGTGTCGAGGTCACAGGTCAGGATGAAATGGCTGAGCTCGCCCTTGCGTTCAACTCGATGATCGAAGAGTTGGAATCGTCGGCAGCTCAGCGCCGTGAGCTGGATGCCGTTCGCAGAGATCTGTTCGCCTGGTTGGGGCACGATCTGCAGACCCCGTTGGCATCGATTCAAGCGCTAGTCGAGGCGCTTGCGGATGGTGTCGTAGAGGATGCTGAAGTCAGACAACGATACCTGCGGACCGCTCAGCGCGATATCCAGGCCCTTTCTGCTTTGATTGATGACCTCTTTCAAATGTCACGTATTGACGCTGGAGGCATCCAGCTGGAGGTAGGGTCGAATTCGCTGGCGGACCTGATTTCCGACACACAGGAGCGGTTCACTCGCCAGGCCATGGATAAGGAGATCGAACTGGCAGGATCTGTCGGGGAGGGCATCGATCCGGTGTTGATGGACTCGCAGAAGATCGGACGTGTGCTCTACAATCTGGTAGCGAATGCCCTCCGTCACACACCATCTGGAGGCACGGTATCGGTCAGCGCGGTCAGGCTAGAAATGGCTGTGACGGTTGCTGTGAGAGACACGGGCGAGGGGATCGATCCTGAAGACATCCCCTTCGTCTTCGACCGGTTCTACAGGGGGGATAAATCACGGAGCAAAGCAACGGGGGGATCCGGGCTTGGACTCACAATCGCGAGAGGATTGGTGCTGGCCCATGGCGGCAGCATCCGGGTCGAGAGCGAACCTGGCGTAGGGACCTGCTTTACCTTCACTTTGCCGCAATAGATAACTTCCTGTAGTTAGAAATCATCCAGCGAGGGTAGCCCTCTGCTCCTTCCATAACCAAAGCCGCTTTTCCTGATCCCTTCGCGTAGAATCTATAAGTGCCCTTTCACTCTTAACCCTCTCCCTGATCCCCTTTTCTATTGGCGCCTGATCTCCCCGTGTAAGCATCTTGTAATCAACACACAATCTCTCTGAAACCACTCGTAAAGATCCTGCAAGGATTTCCTGCTACTTTTCTTTTACTGTGCAGTATCCGATCAACAGAGTGAAAAGGAGATTAAGTCATGCGGAAGAAGCTTCTCATGTTGGGGTTCATAACTGTGCTTGCGGTTGGTGCTTGTGGCACGAATGTCTCTGAGCCCGAAGCAGGATCTTCAACGGACGAAATGATGTCCGAAGAAGAAATGATGGAAGAGAATGAGGACAAAATGGAATCGGAGGAAATGGCTTCCGAGGAGAGTATGGAGGAGGCGGAGACGTCCGATGACGATATGATGGAAGATGCCATGGTTGCGCACGCGGACTTCACTGTGACGATCGAAAACATCAGTGGAGATGAGACCATTTTGCTCGCCCCCGGTACCTGGATCGTCTTCAGCGAAGGTGAACCCATTTTCACGGTTGAGGAGCCAGATCGCGGTGAAGGGCTCGAAGCGCTTGCCGAGGATGGGGACCCTTCGGGGTTGGGCGAATCGTTAGGAGAATATATGGGCGTCATCGAGACTGGAGTCTTCAATACTCCGAGTGAAGCGAGTGATCCTGGTCCGTTGGGTCCAGGTAGGGCATATACATTCGAGTTCCATGCAGAGGACGGAAATCGACTTGCTTTTGCAACCATGTTCGTGCAATCAAACGATTTGTTCTATGCACCTGATGCTGGCGGGATCGCTCTCTTCAACGAAGAAGGCGTGCCTCTTGATGGGGACATTACTGAATTAATTTCTTTCTGGGATGCGGGCACGGAGGTCAATCAAGCCCCGGGAGAGGGTGCTGACCAGGCCCCACGTCAATCTGGGCCGAACTCTGGTGAGGATGAAATGGGCGCCATCCGCCTTGTGGATGATGGCTTTACGTATCCTGAGAATGTACTTCGAGTGACCATCAGCACCATGAAGTAATTTGGACCTTGCCCATTAAAAAGACGGCCAGTGTTCCGGCCGTCTTTTGTTCGTCTGTTGGAGCTCAACTTAGCGAGTAGATATTGGAGGCATAGATCCGATACAGATCAGGCATTCTCGATGGTTTGAATCCCGGCTCGGTGAAGGATGAAATCTACAAAGCGCAGGAAGGGATCGAACCCTATCACGTTGGGGGCGTCCGCTACAAAGTTGGAGAGGGCGTTGATATCGTAATAGTACACCTCGCCATCGCGTTCATTGACGAGGTACTCCACACCGCCGATATCGAGCTGTGCGGCGGAGGCGATACGCAGGACATCCGAGATGACCTCGTCGGGAGGGCGGTATGATTCGACCAGGACGCTTCGACTAGAGACGTCCTCATTGATGTCATCCTCTTTGCGTCCTTCGGGGAATGTGGGCAGACAGTAATCCGCGGGGCAGAGGTTGAACTCGCCTTCAGTCAGGAAGAGGCGGATGGCGTAGAGGAACTTGCCGTCCATCACCTCCACCCGCACAATGCTTTCATCTGCGGCGGGGAGGAATTCCTGGATCAGGGCAGTCTGATCGATCCCGAGATCGAGGTTCCCGATCTCTGCGGCGGCGACCAGTTCATCCATGGTGTCGAAGCGCGTGATCTTCGCGCCGCTGCCGCCGATGTTCGGCTTGATGATCACCGGGAAGGTGAGCCCTTCGGCAGCTTGCGGGGCCAGGGAGGCGCGGTTGATCACCCTTGCCAACGGATGGCGCAGACCCAGGCTTTCGAGCAGACCAAGCTGGCTCGCCTTCGAAATTTCGTTCAGGTAGGCCTCGAAGCCGTTGAGCACGTTCGCACCGATATCTTTCAGGTGAGCCAGGTAATAAAGGCTGGAGAAAATGGCGTGTGCATTCCCACGGGTGTAGGCGGAGGGACTCATACGGTTCACGATGAGATCGTACGGGACGGACTGGGCAGTGGGGTCGTACATCAAGTCGGAGGCAAGGAGAGGAGCGTACGGGATGCCCCGGTGTTCCAGCTCGGCGAATAGCGGTTTGAACCACTCCGGATGTTCGTAATAAATGGCGATGTGCGAGCGTTCATCATTGGCGTTCATTTGCGAAGGCCTCCCGGGCGAGAACCCAATTGGACATGTCCAAATTATGCTGCTTAAGTTATATCCGATAATCTGATTCCCAGTTTGTGGTCCTAATTCCTTTGCAACACGGGCGACGATGCACGTGGGGGATGAAGATGGGGTGAGGGAGCTTATGGACTGAATGTGCTCGCAGGCATGGCTTATGGGAGGATCTAAAAGTTGTGACTTGGATCCTAATGTCGGGTGGACAACATCAGGTCCTTCTCCCTGCTCCAATTGGAGGAGATATTTACAGAGAGGGAGAGCTAAGTAGATGCAATTGACATCATGACCCGGGGAAATCCCTGCGCA
>CBDVCG010000009.1:0-16927 GCA_965372425.1 uncultured Anaerolineales bacterium | reverse complement strand
GAGACCCCGACTCGCAAGGATCGGGTGAATTACTTACCCACAGCACCCTCCGGTTGGGGGCAATTTGCCCCAGATTACATTCGGTTTCTGGTTCTTTCGCTACCTTGAGGTTGAGCGTGGCTATGATGAAAATGCGATCTTGTTCACCATGGCGCCCGCTGTGTTGACGCTTGCAGCGGGGTATTTTGTGGGTGGCTTGCTTGGGGATTACGCCTTTAAGAAAACCCCTCGTGGGCGGGTCCTCGTCTCCATGGTCGGTGTCTTCATGGGCGCGGTATTGCTTCTTATCACGATGAATGTACCCACTAGCGATCAAACTCGTTTCCTGCTCTTTTTGATGGCGACGGCGCTCTTTATTCCGTTCGCTTCCCCAAATGTGATTTCTACTGTCCATGACATCACACTTCCGGAAGTGCGCAGCACAGCGCTCTCAATCCAGTATTTTATTGAGAATGCCGGGGCGGCACTGGCTCCGCTCCTGGCGGGATTGATCGCCGTCCAAGCCAGCCTTCACAGCGCCATTCTCATCATCTCCATCTCAGCCTGGGCGCTGGGAGCGATTTTATTGGGTGTGACAGCTTATCTGGTCCCGGAGGATATCCACGATTTGCATCAGGAACTGGAGGAGCGTGCGGAATTCGAACGAGCGCGTCAGGCGTCTCCGGTGAGCTGACCGAGAACTGCGCTATAAAAAAAATGCGCGCATCCGTAGGTAGCTCCGTGAGGGCACGCATGTATCCGTTCGAAAGTTCGGAAAGCGCCGCGCCCCTGATCGCCAAGATGGTCGCGGGGGCACGGTCAGGCCAAGCTCACCCACTTTTAATTTCTCGCCACTTGAAAAGATCGCCTTGAGCGACTTAATTCTTGGGCCACCATCATGGTCACGCTCTATCAGACTCCAGATCTGGCTGATTATGGGGATTGGGCGGAGGCCTGCGAACGTCTTAATCGGAAAACCATTGGGGGGCGAGTGAGGAACGCCATCCTGAGGATCTGGTCTCACCCTGGATGTGGTTGGAGCGTCTCGATGGATACATCGATCCACTCCCCGGGGGTCGGTTCGATCCCTACTCTCCCTTGAAGATATTCTTCGTCACGCAGCCCTGATCGACAGCCACACTGGTTTTTGAGGCTACATCCAAGCATTGACAAGCGCGAGGAGTAGAGCTACAATAGATAAGCCCTCCCCCCATGGGGGGGGTATTAGGCAAGGAATGGGATGATGGACAAGGAAGGGATGCTCCAGAGGTTAAAAACCGTTGAAGGCCATATCCGGGGCATCGAACGCATGGTTGAAAATGATACCTACTGCATCGATGTACTTCGACAGATCCAGGCAGTTCAGGCGGCTCTAAACAAGGTGGGCAACCAGATGCTCGATGACCATCTTCACTCCTGCGTGATTACCGCGGTTCAAGGGGAGGATGTGGGTGAACGTGAAAGAGTTCTTGAAGAATTAACGGAAGTATTCGACATGGCATCAAAAGTCTGAACGATAAATTGGAGGAATTACTATGACAACTGTAACCTACGATGTTCCTAATATCTCTTGTGGGCACTGCGTCAATACCATAAAGACGGAACTTGCTGAACTGGATGGTGTGGCGAAAGTGGAAGCCTCTGAGAGCGACCAGCGCGTCGTGGTGGATTATGATCCGCCAGCGACAGAGGAACAATTGGTAGCTGTCTTGAAAGAAATCAACTACCCACCAGCGGCATAATCACCCGCATTCCCAGAATTTTCAAACCTATGACAGATGAAACGAAGAGCCTCACACTCCCCATCACCGGGATGACATGTGCAAACTGTGTTGCCACCGTCGAGCGGAATTTAAAAAAGCTCGATGGTGTAGAGTTTGCCAGCGTTAATCTAGCCTCAGAACGGGCAAGTCTGGAGTATGACCCTGCGAAGCTGGATCAGGAGGATATCCTGAGCAGGATTCAAGCAGCTGGTTATGATGTCGCGCTTGGTGAGGCTGACATTGTCCTGAGACGAATTGGAGACACATCGGATGCCCACCGGTTGGAAGAATCTTTGCTCGATAAAGATGGGATTGTGGACGTGACCGTGAATATGACCACGGAGCGCGTGCGCGTGCACTACATCCCAACGATGATCAGCCAGCGAGAAATCCGAGACGTAATTTCTGCGGCTGGGCTTGAGCCGATTGAGGTGAGCGATGAGGTTGAGGATGTAGAGCTTGAGGCGAGGCAAGCAGAAATCAACCGCCAGCGAAAGCTTCTCATTATTGGTGTATCGTTCACGCTCCCGCTCTTCATCCTCTCGATGCTCCGTGACTTCGGCCTGCTTCCTCCTGCATTGGCGAGTGCGGCATGGATGAACTGGCTCATGTTCGCCCTGGCGACGCCGGTACAATTCTACGTCGGCGGTCAGTATTACAGGGGGGCATATAAAGCGCTGCGAAATCGAGCGGCGAATATGGATGTACTCATAGCCATGGGTTCCTCCGCGGCTTATTTCTATTCGCTGCTCGTCCTCTTTGGCCTGGTAGATGGTCATGTGTTCTTCGAGACCTCGGCCATGATCATCACGTTGATCGTGCTTGGTAAATTCCTCGAAGCTCGTGCGAAGGGTCGCGCCAGTGATGCCATCCGAAATCTGCTCAGTCTGCAAGCCAAACAAGCCCATGTTATCCGAGAGGGGATCGAGGTGGACTTGCCGGTCGACGACGTCGTCGTGGGCGATATTTTGGTGGTGCGTCCGGGTGAGAAGATCCCGGTCGATGGCGTCGTGATCGATGGACATACCTCCATTGACGAATCCATGCTCACCGGGGAGTCTATGCCGGTGGAGAAACGTCAGGGGGATCAAGTTATTGGCGCCACGCTAAACAAAACGGGGCGTATCAAGTTCGAAGCTGTCAAAGTTGGTAAAGACACAGCGCTTGCACAAATCGTCCGCTTGGTGGAAGAGGCCCAGGGGAGTAAAGCGCCAATCCAGCGCCTTGCCGATCAGGTATCTTCCATCTTTGTTCCTATTGTCATTCTCATCGCAACGTTGACATTCCTCTTCTGGTTTTTCCTTGCACCGATACCCCTGGATGATACTTCTGCCTTCACGCGTGCCTTGATAAATGCCATTGCTGTCCTGGTTATCGCATGTCCATGTGCCATGGGGTTGGCAACGCCGACAGCCGTAATGGTCGGGACAGGCAAGGGAGCGAAGAATGGGATTTTACTCAAATCCGGAGAGGCGCTGGAGCGCGCCGGTCATCTAACGACGGTTTTGCTGGATAAAACCGGGACGATCACAAAGGGACAGCCGAGCGTGACGGATATCGTGCTTGCAGATGGATCTCCCAAAGAAGACGTTGTGCTGCAGCTCGCTGCCAGCGTTGAGAACGCTTCCGAACATCCTCTCGGAGAGGCCATTGTTGCGGAAGCTAAGAGCCGAGGCCTGACACTTTCTGACCCGCAGGGTTTCAATGCGGTGATCGGGAAGGGGGTTCAGGCTCAAGTGGACGGGCATGAAGTTTTCATTGGGACGACTCAGTTCCTGGCTGAACAAGGTATGCAGCTTCATCAGTTGGATGAAATCTCTGCCCGCTTACGCAGCGATGCCAAAACCGTCGTTGGGATTGGAATCGATGGAGAGGCGGCAGCTGTATTCGGGATAGCGGATACGATGAAAGATGGATCGAAGGAAGCCATAGCGGCTCTTCAGGCGATGTCGCTTGAGGTAGGAATGATCACGGGAGACAACCAACAAACAGCAGATGCAATTGCGCATCGAGTGGGAATATTTAATGGCAAGGGAAGCACAACAGGATTTGTACGAGCTGAAGTTTTACCGGGGGGGAAGGCGGAGGCTGTTCAAGAACTCGAAAATGAAGGTAAGGTTGTTGCGATGGTGGGTGATGGGATCAATGATGCACCAGCGCTCGCGCAAGCTGATGTCGGGATTGCCCTGGGGACCGGGACCGATGTAGCTATTGCGGCTGCACCTATTACGTTAATCAGCGGCGATTTGCGCGGCGTACCGAAAGCCATCCGTCTTTCCCGTGCTACGCTCCGGATCATCAAACAGAATCTATTTTGGGCACTTATTTACAATGTTCTCCTCATCCCTGCGGCTGCACTGGGCTTCCTCAGTCCTGTGCTTGCTGCAGGTGCGATGGCATTTAGCTCGATTTTCGTGGTCACGAATAGTCTAAGGCTTCGAAAAGTGAAATTAACCCTCAAGTAAAGCAGTGGCTTCCGACGATTAATATAGAGCCCGGATCATTTCAAGGGTATCTGAGGAATGCTGTTGGTGGAAATCTAGTATGGACATGCTCGTCGATAGGTGTGCATCATTGTTTTTCATGGTAGGCACAGCAGCATGACGATTGCGGTTTCTCCTCTCAAGTACGACCTATGCTTGTATCGCACATAGATGATGCAGCCCGAGATTGGGATTCGTTAATCATTATTCACAGCAGTGGTTGATCCCTGTTGCGTTGATGGCTGGAGATGAATTTGTGCGTCTTGCAGAGACAGAAAATCTCCTCTCCTCGCTAGCGATGCAGCAAGTTTCATTGAGTTTTTTTCCAGTGGTCTTAAGGGCGTGGTGTAGATGAGGCCAAGGATCATCTCTCTGCCGAGGTTGGCCTTGACGGGGTTATCCTTACTGTGTAAAATCTAGACAGACTAGACAGGATACCAACTTATGACTAAACTATGGCAGCTGCAAGAAGCAAAGAACAAATTCAGTCAGGTGGTTGACGAAGCGCTTGTTAAGGGACCCCAAGTTGTAACACGCCGAGGTGAAGAGGTGGTGGTGATTATCTCCACTGAGGAATATGACCGCCTGAAGAAATCTCAATCCAGCCTAACCGATTTCTTCCGTCAATCTCCCCTTGTCGGCGTCGAACTTGATCTGAATCGTGACCAAACATTTCCCAGAGATGTGGATCTATGAACTTCATTCTGGATACAAACGTAGTATCTGAGCTAGTAGCACGCGAGGCGGACCAGAATGTTGTCAATTGGGTGGATAGCATTGATTCGGAAAGTGTATTCCTGAGCGTTATTACGATCGGGGAGCTCAAGAAAGGTATTGAGAAGCTACCAGACTCGGAGCGTAAGAAAGCATTGGAATCTTGGCTTGAGGGAGACCTGCTCGTGCGTTTTCACGGTCGCATTCTATCCCTCGACATCCCCATTCTGCTAAATTGGGGTAAGTTGGTCGCTAGATTGGAAAGGAATGGAAAACCATTACCAGCCATCGATTCACTGCTCGCGGCTACAGTTGCTCAGACGGGCTTCACATTAGCGACAAGGAATACAAGTCACTTCGTTCCTGCCGGAATAAGCGTCTTGGATCCCTGGGTATCCCCTGCATGACCGGCTCAAGTGCCACATCCTCAGGTTCGAAAATCTGTACATGTATTGTGGTTTTCACCTGGGCTTTGGCATTCAAGCATTTCAGAAACAACTCGCATCTTTATCTTCGGTCACCAAAGTTAGGAAGTCTTCTTCTCATATCCACACCTTTCTTGTAACCATCCAAAAGTAGAGTTCTCCTCCTGTATCACTGTCAGAATCAACGTGAAAAGTGATTTAGATTAGAATTTGTTAATAATCTCCGCATTTTCAGCCTTTCTACTTGAAGATGGGCTGAGGTTGCGTTATCCTTCTACGGTCGAAGCTAATGTCCAGATGCATGCAATGGTGATCGTAGGAGGCAGTTCATGGGAATTGGAGACATCGGGGCGGGTCCCTATGGGATTGGTCTTGCGTTTCTAGCAGGGTTGCTCTCATTCCTGTCACCATGTGTATTCGCTCTCGTGCCAGCCTATATTGGCTATTTGAGCGGACGTTCGTTCAACGCAGATGGCGAATTTGTCGAGAACCGGTGGGTCACATTCACCCACGGACTCTTTTTTGTTGCAGGGTTTAGCGTCATTTTTGTGATATTAGGCGCCGCGGCGTCAGCGGTTGGCGTGCTGTTTTATAACTTGCGAGTATGGTTAGCTCGCATCGGCGGGGTAGTAGTGATCATCTTCGGACTTCATACGTTGGGTGTGATCAACATTCCCTTTCTCAATTATGATACTCGCCGACAAGTCGATCAGAAATCTGGACTGACCTACATGTCCTCGTTCATGATGGGGGTGTTCTTCTCCGCGGGGTGGGCGCCCTGTGTCGGACCCGTCCTGGGAGCTATCCTCACGCTTGCATTGAGTAACGCGATGATTACGGACGGCATCATCCTGCTTAGCGCCTACTCGCTGGGGCTTGCGGTGCCGTTCTTGTTAACCGCATTGGGGATAGGTTGGGTGTCTGAGATGTTGAAAAAATACAGCAAAGCTGCTCGCTACATTTCGTACGCCACTGGCGTTATTCTCATTATCGTGGGCGTGATGCTTTTCACTGGAACACTTGAGCGTCTGGCTCGCTTCGGTTTCTTCGTCGACTTCGGACTTTAGGAGTTTATTAGCAAAGTGGATCGACGTATTGTTTATGTGTTTTCTGGACTGATCATGGGTGGCGCCATCGGCATCGCAGTTTTCTATGGTTTCCCCAGCCTCGAGGCAGGATCTGGCCCGGTTGGTTCCACTCGAATAAGTGATGAGCCACCAGATGTCTTTAACACGGACGTAGAAGGATTTTCCTCGAGACCGAGTGGACCAAAAATTGGGTCACCTGCGCCAAATTTTGCTCTTCAAGACCTCGATGGCAACATGATTTATCTGGAAGAGACCCTTGGGAAGGTGGTCCTGCTTAATTTTTGGGCGACCTGGTGCGGACCATGCAGGGTAGAAATGCCTTTCTTCGAGCGAACTTACGCAGAATTCAAGGATGAGGATTTCGTTGTCCTTGCGGTGGATTTTGACGAACCAATTGAGGCTGTACGTGCTTTTCAAGAGGAACTCAACCTGAATTTTCCCATCCTTTTGGATCCTGGCGGAGAGGTTCAGCGGACTTATCGGGTCCTTGGTTATCCCACGAGCGTACTCATCGACCGCGAAGGTCTGATACACGCCATCCACGTGGGAATTATGACAGAGGCACAATTGGATGATTATCTTGGGGAGTTAGGTGTGGGCGAATGATACGAGTGAAGTTGTATACAAATGAAAACTGCTCCCTTTGCGAGGACGTGAAAGCGGATCTTGAATCTCTCCAATCCGTCGTCCCACACGAAGTGGTTGAAATCGACATTTCCAACGATCCTGCGCTTCATGCTGAATACGTAGAGAAGATCCCGGTTGTCGACATTGGTCCGTATTCATTACAAGCCCCGATAACGAAAGTAGATCTTGAAGTTGCTCTTCGAGCAGCCCAGGATAGTTTTTCAAGATCGGAAGAAAAAGACCAATCCTCGGGGAAATATGCAGTGACCATCAATAAAGCTGTATATTTCTTTGCCCGACATTGGTTGGCAACCATAAACTTTGCTATCCTCATCTACGTTGGACTTCCCTTTCTTGCGCCCACGCTTATGAAAGCAGGGGCTGAGAAACCGGCTCGTTTGATCTACACCGTCTATTCCCCACTCTGCCACCAGCTCTCGTTTCGATCATGGTTCCTTTTTGGAGAGCAGCCAGCGTATCCGCTCGAGTCATCTGGGACTTCTGGTGGAACATATGAGGAGATAACGGGCACCGATCAGGTGGATTACGTTAAAGCCAGCCGATACGTGGGGGACGAAACTGTTGGGTACAAGGTGGCTATCTGCCAGCGTGATATCGCCATTTATGGCGGTATGCTCCTGGCCGGTCTCTTGTTTGTGTGCGTTCGAGGATGGTTGAAACCAGCTCCGATCATCCTCTGGTTCCTTATCGGTGTGGCGCCTCTAGCATTGGATGGGGGGACTCAGCTAATCAGCCATATTCCCTTTCTTGGTCTGACTGTCCGAGAGAGCACACCCATACTGCGGACTCTGACAGGTCTGCTGTTTGGCATCATGAATGTCTGGTTGGCATACCCCTATATCGAAGAAACTATGATTGATACACAAACCTTAACCGCAGGACGACTTGCGTCAATTGGAGAACTAGAGAAACCTTGAGAATGTTCTCGCGATGACAATGGCTTGGGTCTCAACCAAGCAGCCTTTCCAGCAGGCACCTCATCACGTAGCGCGTGGGTATCACCCATACATACGGTTGGATTATGCATGATTAGAAAACAGGAGGGTCGCATTGGTTACGTTCAATTCGCCTCCCTTCAACCGTTCAATTTATTTCATGCTGTCTTTATGCGGCATGGCGGCGCTAGTTCTCCACCATGGAACTCGCTAAATGTGGGCAGCACGGTAGGGGACGACCCTGATCACGTCCACGAAAACATCCGAAACATATTTACCGATTTTCAGCGTTCGCCCAAGTCGATCCATCAGGTTTGGCAGGTCCATTCGGCGAGTGTCGCCTTCGCCGATTCACCTTCTATCGGTGAGGTACCCCAGAAGGCTGATGCGATCATCACGAGCTCGCCGCAGGTAAGCTTGTTCATGCGCTTTGCAGATTGTGTCCCCATCATGCTCTATGATCCTGTACAACATGCCATCGGTATTGGACACGCTGGGTGGCTGGGAACGGTTCGGAATGCTGGTGCCGCACTCATCCATGCGATGGTTGAGAAGTTCGGATCTCAGCCGGCGGACATCCTTGCCGGACTGGGTCCCTCGATTGGTCCAGATCATTACACTGTCGGGGAGGAAGTCGTGGATCAAATCATTCGCGCCTTCAAGGTGGGAGGGGAAGCGCATATCAAGCACGTGGATGGCTCATATCACCTTGATCTGTGGACGGCAAATCGAGATTTACTAGAACGGGAAGGTGTTTCCCAGATCGAGGTTGCCGAGATATGCACCGCCTGTCATCTCGAAGATTGGTTCTCTCACCGGGCTGAGAACGGGCGCACGGGTCGATTTGGCGCGATGATGGGGTTGCGTGCATGATGCATGAAGATGAAGAACGCATGGCTCTGAGCATGCAGAGGATTCAGAACAATATCCATGAGGCAGCTTCCCGCTCGGGAAGAGATGACGCCTCTGTGCGCATCGTTGCCATCTCCAAAGGTCAATCCGCCTCCTCCATTCAACTCGCCTATGATTTAGGGATGCGAGACTTCGGAGAAAACAGGGTTGATGAGGGGCTGGAGAAAATTGCAGAGCTGGAGAACTTGGAGGGGATCATATGGCACATGGTTGGACATATCCAGAGCCGTAAGGCAAAATACGTCCCCGCGAATTTTCACATGATCCACTCCGTTGACCGTCTGAAAATTGCCCGGCAGTTGGATCGCAGCTCTGAAGACGCAGGCGTCAAACTGCCTGTATTCATCGAGTGCAATACTTCAGGAGAGGAATCAAAATCCGGTTGGTCGGTCTTTGATCGTGAGTCATGGGGGTTGATTTACGAGGATCTCTCCGAAATCGCAATTTTGCCTCATCTTCGCGTTCAAGGATTTATGACGATGGCGCCCTGGGTACAGGATGACACAATCATCCGTGTGTCATTCCGCAGGTTGCGAGAATTTCGTGACGAATACTGCGAAGACTCGGATTTGGATTGGGAAGATCTATCTATGGGGATGACGGATGATTATCCGATTGCGATTGAGGAGGGGTCGACGGTCGTTCGAATTGGCAGAGCGATTTTTGGTGAGAGACAGGCTCACTAATTGCTAGAACTACGGTAGAATCATGGTCGTTGGATCTCGATTGGTTTTGAGACCTTGTCCTAAAAAATTAACCTGCGGTAGAACCGCGAAAGTGAGAGGTACCACGGGTGAATTCCCTTGCAAGCGCCATTCTCATTGCGACCAGAATTCTCAGCATCCTCATCCTTGTCGATATTGTGATTTCTTACTTCCTGGATCCGTTCCATCCAGTACGGCGGTTCCTTGATTCCATCGTACAGCCAATGCTTGCGCCAATCAGGCGATTCATGCCACAGACGGGTATGTTTGATTTCAGCCCAATCGTACTTCTAATTTTAGTGCAGTTAATTGGCAGCGCACTTGCGAACATCATCTCTTAACGAAGAGGCGGCATGAGAAAATTTAAACTTCACAACGGAAAACATGGCGCCGCCCTGACCATCCGGGTTACCCCAAGAGCGCGGAAAACCGAGCTAGGAGGCGTACTGGAGGACGGCACGGTCCGAATCCGCGTCGCCGCGCCGCCGGTAGAAGGAAAAGCCAACAAGGCGTTGGTTAAGTATTTATCTGAATTGTTTGGCATTCGAAAAAACAAGATAGAAATCGTAGCAGGTGAGAAGGGGTTGGATAAGATCATCTCTATTGATGGCATGCCGGCAACCGAGGTGGAAGAGCGCATTCAAGAATACCTCGAAGCGATCGAAGCGAAGAAATAAGATGCGTTTTGCCCAAGAATATGGGGATAGAACCCCCTGATTGTCTCCCTCAAAGAGGGTAGCTTTTTTTCTTCTCCCCCTGATCGTCAACACATTCTGACTCATTGCTCTGCAATGAATTTAAGGGGGCTGAAAGCTCCATCTGGCCCCGAGGCGCGGGATTATGAACCTGTTGGGGCGAGCCTTCGTGCTCGCCCTGTTTTGACCAAGAAGGGGGCCCCTACGAAATGACGGTGGGGATTGCCACGCTCCGGCGCGGGCGCCTGCGCTCGCAATGACAATAATAGGGGAGACAAAGGGGAGTAGCGCCAAGGGAAAAGGGTGTACTGACCACACTGTCCCCCAGTGGGGGATTAAAAGGGGGGACATAGATAAATTATGAACGTCCTACGCGTTAAAGTTGACCACGAGCGATCATTCCGATGACCTTCACCCCGATCAGATCCCTATGCAGCTACTTTCGGCATCTCCTCACCCTGAGCACGCAGCTGCCAGAGCGCCTCAAAAGCGGCATCTCTAATGTAAGATTCATCGGAATGCAGCGCCTGGGTGAGTTCAATACTGAACTCAGCTCCACCACTCCATGCAATGGCCTCCAGGGCCGCGATCTGTTCATCGGGTGTGCCCTTATTAAGCGCTCGTCGAACCATTTCCAAGGCTGCTTTTCCAGGCGCGACACCCAGTCCCTCACGGGCAGCAAAATCGGACAGCCAGGCGAGCTCGGCGACATCCTCGACAGGTGGTTGTATCTTCCAGGGTGGATTCTGGCGTCGCTCGAGGGCTTCTGCCGCCGCACCACGGACGACCCATTGATCGTCATCAACCTGGACTGTCTCCAATATTTCAAACGCCCAATCTTCAGACACCCTGGATAAACCGAACACAGCCGCCCGTCTGGTGAGCAGGTTATCGATTTCCACAGCTTCGCGGAGCATGGAGTAGCCTTCATTTGGATCACAGGCGAGGGCCTCGCCAGCCGATAGGCGAATGGTCTCATCACCTTCTAGCAGCAGCCGACCGAGTCCTTCAAGCGAACTCTCGGTACCTATGCCAGCAAGCCCCAAACATGCAGCCTGCCTGGTGTGTAAGTTTTGGCGTTCATTAATAGTCTGGATTAGCGCATCGATGGAATCCTCGTCTCTCAAGCCCCCAAGACCCAGCGCACCAAGGACACGACTGCTTGGGTATTTGGATTGCAGCAGTCGGCGGAAAAGAACTGCAACAGACATTTCATTCGAATAAGCCAGGGCATGGATAGTTCGCAGGCGAAGTCCATAGGGTTTTGAATGCGCGTTAGCGATGGTCGCGAGTTCGCGGAGAACACGGGCACGCCATTCAGGTCTGCCGTCAGCTTCTCGAATCCAATCGCTCATCGCAAGTAGATGTTCCTCGAGAGGGTCGTCCCTGACCTCCAGGTAGCGATCTGCGACCGCGCTGATATCGCCCATGGCGGAGAAGTAGCGCATCGTGCTCTCGGCCGGGCTCCATCCGAGTTGAGCAGCCTCAAAGGATATTCCAGAATTAGCCATCTCACGGGCGGCAAGATACGCCCCGACACTCGGGTTTGAAAAAGTCAATCGATTTGCGACATGGCGGGATAGGATCCCTGCTTCGATCATGTCATTAATCGGTGTCCCGCGTTTCACCGCTCTGTCGGCAATGATTCCGGATCTACCTTTAATCCAGTTAAGCGCCGTCGCTCCCGCTGATTTTCGCTCGTTTGGGGATAGGAACCGGGCTACGTAGGATTCGAAGCAGTCGACAATCTTCGGGCCCCGTACATCACCCACGTACGCCGACCAGGTGAGTAAGGTGACATCGAGTGGCGTGTAGCCTCGAACAAGATCAGAGAGCCACCCGGAATAAAGCGCGGGATCTACGTCGGAGTCTCGTTTCTTGGGAAGTGTGGGGAGAATGTGCTCCTGCCAAGCCAACCCCCAATTCCTTAAAAAACGATGGTGTTCGTGCGCGCTCCATGGCGCGATCGGGACGGGGGTGAGTCCCGCCTTGGTGATGCCACCATAACCACGCACTGGTCCGGCAGCCACAACCCGGATCTTCGGGTAAGCTTCGAGGATTTTCTCAAGCCACGCTGCGACGGTAGTCAACTCGTTAGGGGGAAATTCATCAAGTCCGTCGAGCAGCAGAAGCGCCCCCCCACGGCTGAATTGTGATTTGATTTTCCCCGGGAGTCGGGATGAAGCTGTGGAAGAGGTCGTTTCGACGGCTGCCGTGATGATGGGTTTGAGAGGATCCTTTTCGGCATTGCGATCCAGGATGAGATCTGCAGCATGAATAAAGATGGGCATGAGATCTGCGGCCACGCCTGCTTCAGGATCTCCCATAGCTGATCGGATCGCAAGATAGGCCAGGGCTGTTGTTTTCCCAGACCCTGGTCTCCCCGTAATGAGTATGTTGGCGCCGTCCTTCAAGGCGCTTCCAAGCTCGATGGTTGGCGCCCGGTAGATACCCGAGAGAAATTTCCGGTCGGGCAGGTTTGGAACGACGGAGAGCGTGTCTTCCGGGGCAGGTTCGGTCTGATCTGGATCCGTGGGTATTGGAGGGGCGAGGAGCCTAGGAGCGACGGCGATTTCGTCAAGTGAGAAGAGCGCATTCGCGATGTGCATCGATGAGGCGCGTGCGATCAAGTCAGCACGATATTTATCGACCGAGCTGCGACCCCGCCGTTCCCTGGAGGCCGCCATTCGGATTTGGAACCAGGATGAGATCTCCTCTCGCGCCGGCCGTAATTTTACAAATATCCACGCGAAAAGGAGACCAATCCCAATCCCAACAAGAAATTCTCCGAGATCAAAGAAATAACCAAAAATGCCGGCGAAGATGTTTCGAATGAGATCAATCATAAGCTCTTAACCTGAGTATAAGATACGGGTGCACTGAGCACATTGGATGATGACGTTGCCTGTTCTGATTTCTTGTAATTTGGAACGTGCCTGGTCCAGACCACAAACTGAACAGCTGTCATCGCTCAACGTAGCAACAGCAATTCCGTTCAGCTTGGATCGCAGGCGATCATACTGTTCAATATCCGCGGGCTCGATGTCAGCCAGGGCGGCTTCTTTTTCTTGTTCTCGACTCTCGATATCGGTCGTGAGGGTACTTCGTTCCTCGTCAAGGTCTGCGTTGTCACTCAAAGTTTTCGCTTCGAGTAGATCAAAAGCGTCTCTTGCCTGGATGTGGCTCTCTTCTGCTTCATCCAGCTCTAGCATCGTCTCTAAATACCTGTCCTCAAGTGTGGCGAGATAATTCTTGAGCGATACGGATTCAAGCTGCAGGTCTTCAAGTTCTTTTGGATTCGTGACCGCGCCGCCGTAGAGCTTCTTATCGTTCCCTTCAATCTTGTCTCGTTGACTCAAAACGGCGTGATTGGCGGTCGAATTCTCGGTACGAGCCTCTTTGAGGGCGACTTCTGCACCTTCCAGCGCTTCACGTAGTGCTGCGAGTTCGGAATTATCCGCCAGGATCGTGTTGATCTCTTCGATCCTGGCATGGTTATTGTCGATTTCTGTATCCAATTCCTGGAGACGATATAGGCTCGATACGCGACTCATAGTGCGATTATAGATGTTTCGGGTCCCCAAGGGCAACATGACATTGGCTTCATCTCTGTAAAGCCGAAAATAAAAACCCCGACCCTTTGGAAGGTCGGGGGATTGAAAGTGCGGTATGAGAATTTGCTATTTACTTGGAAGGGTCATCAACTATCATAATAGGGAAGCAATAGAATTGCTCAGCGGCAACTTCTTCTGGTTTGACGTTATTAATAAAGTCAGCATGTTCTCCTTCTTCAAGCGCGTAAGTAACTCTTTTTATGCCTGCCGAAAAATCAAATTCAGTGTCAATTTTATTTGCCAGAGTATGATAGTCAGGGTCTGCATTCCACTTCTTCGGATCACCACCTTGATAATCTAGTAAATCTTGGTAAGTGTGACCATCACTGAGTTGAGATACGTGTAAGTCCGCTGTACCCTTACCAATCATGTCTTTAAACACGAAGGTATATTCACCTTCTGGTTGAACCATCATACCTAAGTCAGTGCACTTATCTCCATAGAATGTGACTTCAATTCCTTCATCAGCAGCTTTTGCTACCGCTTCAGCATCCAGGGTTGGTTGGGGAGTTGCACTTGGACCACAGGATGCGGTCACGAATAACACAGTGATGAGGATTAGACTATTTTTTATTTTGATAAACCTCCAAATTAATGTGCCCAATCTCAGATGAGATCGAGCACGATGACGAATGGAATGAGTTCCCGCTTCAATGTGGTGTGTGACGCATTTCACATATTACGTCAAATCGGGCAGAACTTCAATAGAACAAACAATCGCCCTCAACTTTAGACACGATCAAGAAACCTTTAATCCCCCTCTAATCTGAGACCCCCGCTGTCAGGCTATACCATATATAAGAAGAAGGCCACATTTTGTGGCCTCTACTGATTCCAGGGAGGTAAGATGCGAGGAGGCTATTCTAAGTGCGATTATGGATGTTTCGTGTGAACATGACTAAGGGCACCCTGCTAGAGAGAAAAACGACCAGCTATCGAACGCGTGCCATACAATTTGCATGCTATCACCGTACGTATCAGGTTATTCATTCATCCTTCCAAAGCGGTGGATCGCACCAAAGACCAGGACACGACTACAGGGCGATAAATATCATCCGTGAGATTGCGGCAACAGAAATAAGATGTTTCCAAAGAAGGTATCTCATTTTCCTATGGCGGTTCTAAGCTACATCATCTAAATTAGGAATAGCCGATGCGGTGGTTTATGAAGATAATGGATGAAGCTAGGCGACGTGCGCCTGATAGGAAGGCTTCTGGTTCCTCATGATTAAAGATGGTACCTACTGCGATAATTTCTCCGGGAGAGCTTCCTTCAACACACCAAACTTGATATTGAGCTCGTTTACCCACAAAATACGGGATTGCGACGGGAACGCGCAGGTCCACAAACGGATTTTCTGATGATCCTTTGGTCGATCCATCCAATCTTCTTTTCCATCTATGCCGTGCTCTCGCTGAGCGTGAGCAACCCTGATTACCCCATTACGGCGGCTTTGAGATCGCTCGTCGGTATCCTCCTCGTAGTCCTGCTCATCATGGTCATCCTCAAGCGAATCTTGAGGGATAGTTTAAAGACCTCCCTGTTGATTTCGGGGCTGATCCTCCTGGTGTTTGCATACGGTCATGTCCGTAATTTGGTCTTAGAAGTGATAGGTGGTCCGCTCAGTCTTGGATGGGATATTCTCCTTGTTTCCGGATGGCTCCTTCTCGTTGGAGGCTGGATATACCTCATCGTGCGACGTATCTCCGATCCGAGATTGCTGGCAAAATTCTTCACGTATTTTGGCGGCATCCTGATCCTTTTTCCGCTCATCAGCCAGGTGCGGATCTCCAATACAGTGAAGGGTGTGGACGCACAAATCGAACCCTACCGTGCACATCTCCTCGAAACGAATGACTTGACAGCAAGCATGGATCGAATCGCTCCGATATCGGATGAGGACCTTCCTGATGTGTACTACATCATCCTCGACGCATATGCTCGAGGAGATGTGCTCGAAGATTTGTACCAGTTTGATAACTCGGAATTTATCCAAATGCTTGAGGAACACAATTTTTATATCGCGCAAGAAAGCCGGTCGAACTACGACTCCTCAGAGCTCTCGATTGCATCCTCGCTCAATATGCTTCATTTCCTGAATATGTCCGACTTCTTCGGAGGCGAAGGGGCGATCGATGAAGGTCTGGCGCGTAAGGCGCCGGCATATCTCATCGACCACGCGCTCGTCTTCGAGGCATTTGAGGAACTCGGCTATACGACCGTAGCTTTCAATTCAGGGTATCCCGGGACGGAACATAAAGGTGCAGATATCTACGTCCAATCACCGGATATTCAGGATGCGAGTTTACAGAGTATAGGTTTTGAATTGATGCTGCTCGACACTTCCATTGGGAAGGCGCTATTGCAAATCGGCGATGGCGCCTGGATGCCTCATGAGAAGATGTTCGAAGCCCATCGGTCGAGAATTCTTTTCACCCTGGATCAACTATCATCGTTTTCGGATCAGGAAGGACCTCATTTCATCTACGCACACATCGTCAATCCGCATGTCCCCTTCGTGTTCGGACCTGATGGAGAGCGAATCCAGGGGTTGGATCCGTTCACACTCCTCGATGCTCGACCCGGGGATCCACGAAATGTGGATCTGTACCGAGGTCAAGTTCAACACATAAACAAGCTGGTCACGGCGGCGATCGAAGAAATACTTGTGAACAGTGCTGTACCTCCCATCATCATCATCCAGGCCGATCATGGCAGCAGAGTGTTCAGTGGGGCTGAGCCGTCTCCTGAAGATCGGGAGAGGCTGCAGTTCGAAATCTTGAATGCACTGCATATCCCTGGTGTCCACGAAGGAGCTCTCTCTCCCAATATGAGCCCCGTAAATACGTTTCGTATCATCCTGAACGAGCTATCTACGGCAAATTTTCCTCTACTTGAAGATCGAAGCTACGTATTGGATGACGGGCAATTTAAAGATGCCTGTGAAGAATTCTCCTCCTGTCCGT